>PWUG01000106.1 GCA_003562605.1 Syntrophomonadaceae bacterium
ACGGCGTCACCATGGGAAAACGACCCTCCAGCAGCCCCAGGGCGGGATCCAGTCTGCCGACGGAGGCGGCGGGATCGCTGGTATAGGTCTGCAAAAAATTCTCATGAAATACGATTTTCATTGTTTGAGGTGCTAAAACAGCACCTCACCTCCTTCCTTGATTTACAGTAAAAGGGCTTATTCCGGCCGGAAGCTCATTTTACCCTCTCTTCAACTGGGAAGTAGGTGCACCTCGACCAGTGACATATATACCTGCGGCTAGAGATGCTCAGAGACTAAAATTTTAAGGTGGTACAGCCAACAGGAATTCAGCCGCTTGGTTTCACAAGTCGAACGGGGGTTGAACCGAGAAGGCCGCCTGAGGACACCGAAAGAGCTATTACGCTTTACACAGCCTTGCCCCACACTCAGATATTTGCACCATAAATAAGTTTCTCATTTCTCATACTAATAATGCAATATAGGCGGCTGTCCTGATGATGCATCGAGAACACCTAATACCAGCGCCTGCATTTCATTTTCCGTTGCGAAAAAAAACTGGGGCAAGTAAACAGACCCGGTCCTTGTTCAGTTACACCATGGTTTCAGAGCGAGTTAATCTCCCGGTTAAAACAACCGCATCAATCCTTTCTTGAAGAACAGAGGCCATGGGCCAACAGTTTTGGAAACCCGGTAAGCCAAGACTTCCAGCAATATTCGCTCACTGCACAGCCTTCCAGCCCTTGCTTTTCTACTCGGTGGACATCTTTTGTCCAAAGGTATGCTGATATCCCGCCTCCGCTTACCAAATCGGAAATAATCGAGGCTTTTGCCTTACTCAATCACTGAGGTGGTAGTTGTAACTCATTACTGTTCACGGGAGCATCTTGACCTTCCAGCAACAACTCTGAATGGTTAAAAATCTACTCCACCAGACCCAGGCTGGGAAGATCACCAGCACGTTCAGGCGTCATGGGGCCCTCTCCTAGCCCATGGGTAACATTCACAACCCGGCTATAATAATGGGCGCTCACTGTAATTCCACATCCCAGGTGGGCCACGACAAACTTACAGCCTTCATAAGGTTTACTCAGAAGGTCAGCAAATGTTTGGCGGGAGCTTTTTGATTTAGGGCATGAAAGGCACTTTTCTTTTCTATCAGTGGTATCCTTTAAATACGGGGCAGGTCGGAAAACTCATCGGTGCTGGGGGGATCAACAGCCAGCGCCGGGCATTTGCACTCCATAGAAAGTTTACATGCGAGCTGAGAGCCTATTGAAGAAGGGTGACTACCATAAAGTTCCTTTTTGTGATCGTCACAAATTATTATATTGATTTGATAAACACCTGAAGGAATTGGTTTAAGCCTTCCTCCACGACTAATAATTCCCTTCCACAAATCACCGGTTTCTATTACTGCAACAATTAAACACTCCCGCACCAGTTTTTCACTTTCCCGCATCATTTCTTCCCGCGAAATATGGGCTTAGAAAGAAAATACTCTTCTGACCCCTTCATTGTTTCCCTTTATATCAGTTATACCAGGCAAGCTTTATGCTTGTAGAACCTGGATTAATTACAAAAAATGCCCAATCTGATTCGCACAACTATTTCCTCCCTATTGGATGTAATAAACCGATAGCTCTTGATCTCATACTTTATCATTTATTTAAAAGTGAGTGAGCATTCTCCCAGAAGATCTTGCGTTCTATCTCATCTCCAAGGGAGAATTTTTCAATTTGCTTAATGCCTAATATAGGGTCTTTTTCTATTAGAGGAAAATCGCTGCCAAAAATAATGCGGTCAGGGAAACTCTTAATCATGTTTTCAACAGTCTCTAAAGGGACTGGAAACTTGGAAGTGCCAAATAATAGAGCTGTGTCTAGATACAATCCGGGATATTCATAAAGTAGGTTGGCATAAAATTCTGACTCGTAAAGACCCATATGAGGTATAACTATTTTTAAACCTGGATAACGTTTTAGAAGACGCTCAACATATTTAACACCCAGATATTTTTCTATATAAGGGTAAGTGGTAGCATGAATAATAACTGCCTTATTTCTTTCTATAACGGCTTCGTAAATCGGGAACAGCTTTTCATCATCGGCACGCAATTCCATTAACAGTAAATGTAGTTTAAATCCACAAAAATCAAAATCATCAAGGGTTGTTCTTAAAACCTGTTGTAAACCTGAATCGTTTGGATGTACACATCCAAAGGGATAAAAAAAACCATCTAAAGATACAAAATCTCGCACCCAGCGATTTACCTCAGTAGACATGTCAGGCTTGTGAGCATAAGCAAGTAGAAAAGCACAGGTTATGCCATTTTTTATTAGATATGCTTTTTTTTGTTGTGACGTCCAACGGTATGGAATTTCCCAGCTTCTAACTGAAAACCAGTCATGTACAGCATAGTACAATTTTTCTGGGAAAAAGTGAACATGCCCGTCGCATATTAGTTTTCTCTTGTGTCCATATATCAAATATGAACCCTCCACTTGCTTTATGCAAATAAGTTTTTATAAGAACTGGTCAATGTTATGCCCGCTATTCGATGTATTAAAAATAATTCTTACATCAACAGCCTTGCATTCAGTTGAATTACATATAAGCGGGTTAATGTCCATTTCAACTATGCCTGGATTTTGCATAGCAAGTTCTGCCAAATGAAGCATGGTGTCGATAAGCATTTCTAAATTTACCGGCTTTTCTCCTCTGACACCAGAGAGAATGGAGTATCCTTTCAAGGATTTTAACATTTTTTCAGCTTGTTTTCTGGTAAGCGGTAATAATTCTCTTGAAATATCCTGCAATACTTCTGCATAAATACCCCCTGTTCCACAAACCATTACATGACCAAACTGAGGATCTTTTTTTATTCCTAAAAGTATCTCTTTGCCCTTAACTTGTTCCTGTATCAAGAATCCTTCTAACCCCTCTCCTGCCCTTTTTGCTAGAAGAGAGCAATTTGCTTTTACTTCTTGAAGGGTTTTTAATCCGGTTATGACTCCACCATGTTCCGTTTTATGAAGCCACTTTGAAGCAACCGCTTTGAGGACGATGGGAAACCCTATTTTTCCAGCGGCTTGAAGAGCTTCCTCCGTATTACGGGCATATTTCGTATTCGCGATGGATATGCCGTAAGAACTAATATGTGAAAGCGCTTCCATTCCGAGAATAACATTTTTTTCTGTTCTAATCTTCTTCATATTTTCCATGGTGAAACTACTTTTTGCTTTATTCCTTTCTTCCAAGACATTCCTGGACTGGTTTGCTAAGATGTAATAACGGTGTGCTGCACCAATACCTCTTACAGCCCTTTCAATAGATGAAAAAGAAACAGTTAGAGGCAATTCATCCAATTTTACCCTGGTATTCCATGTCTGGTCTCCATATAGCCAGAAAGAAAGCGGTTTTTTAATATTGGTAGCGTCTAAATGTTCTTTGAGCATGTTATACATGATTGGATAGCAATTGAAATCATTATGTAAATGTGATGCTAGTGCTACGTGCCCCACAACTATTCCGCCAATATCTTCTCTTTGCCAAAACTCCTTAAAAGTCCTTTCAAATACTTCAAAATAACTTTTATTAATACCTACAGGCCACATATCAACAGGATTCCCAATGCTAAACCACTCCGGTGAAACCTCTTTTAGCTTATTAATGAGTTTTTCGGAAAGAGGAGGTGTAGTTAAGCCTATTTTTTCACAAGCATCTATTGCCTGGATACCTGCTCCTCCTGATGGAGTTATAACTCCTATTTTATTACTGGACATAGGAGGAAATTTTAGCAGGGATTTAACGGTGTCTTTAAATTCTGTCGTATCATTTACCCTAATTATACCGGCACGCTGAAAGGCAATTTCGAAAACCTCGTCTTCCCCGGCCAAGGATCCGGTGTGGGAAAGCGCTGCTTGGGCGCCAAGATTACTGCGTGCAGTTTTAAGCACAATAATTGGTTTTTGTTGGGTTATCCTGCCCGCCGTTTCAAGAAAAGTTTCACCTCTCTTAAGTCCTTCCATATGTATCGCAATCACTTTAATATCCGAATCTTTTTCAAAATATTCTAATACATCTACGAAATCTATATCGCTCATATTACCAAGGTCAATTGTTTTACCAAGGTTATTATTTATGAATACTTCTTGTCCAACTTGGAGAATTCCAGTCTGGGCAATAACGGCAAGGGGGCGGGGCTCAGGAGGACGTAAAGCATCAATAAATGAACTGCTAAAACCAGAAAAAGCATTAATAACACCCATGGTGTTAGGGCCAACAATTCTGGCCCCAGCACTGCCGGCTAACCGGACCATTTCATCTTGCAGCATTCGACCCTTTTCATCTGCATCACCAAAACCCTGGCTGATAATAATAAAGCTCTTTATGCCCTTGTCCAGGCTGTCCTTAAATATATCAAGGATCCGATCTCTCCCCACGGAGACAACTGCTAAATCCACAGTCTCGGGAAGATTCTTTACCGAAGGAAATGCCTTCAAGCCGGCAATTTGTTCCGCCTTAGGGTTAATGGGGTAAATGGCACCCTTATACCCAAACCGCTGGGCCATTTCTACAATGTTATTACTCCCTTCTCCTGTTTCTCTGGATGCTCCAATGACAGCCACAGAAGCAGGATCAAAAAATGAATGCATAAGCAATTCCTCCTTAAATAATGAAGCATTATTGCTTTTAAATTCAAATATTCGTGTGCGGTTACAAAATTATCAAGCTATCTACAACAAAAATTCCTCTGCCTTCCGGTAAAATGTAAAGTGGATTAATATCTAGTTCCTGCAAATTCGGATTATCAACACCCAATTGGGTTATACATTTTATCGTTTTTACGATTGAATCAATATCTAATAAGTACTTTCCCCGTGCTCCAGCTAAAACCGGGTAAGCTTTAATCTCATAAATCATTTCCTTAATATCATCATCCGTAACTGGCAGCACCCTCATGGAAACATCCTGGATTACTTCCACCCAGATGCCCCCCAGGCCAAAGACCAACACCAGGCCGAAAACTGGATCACGATATAATCCCACCAGGGTTTCAACACCTTCTTCGAGCATTTTTTGGACAGTAACACCTTGGACATGAATATCGGGATGCCTTAGGTGTATCTCGTTAGTAATCTCCTTAAAAGAACTGGCAACTTGTTTTGAATCCCTCAGGTGTAGATGTACTCCTTTCGCTTCCGTTTTATGGATGATCTCCCTGGCATTAATCTTCATCACTACCGGATAGCCAATTTCCTCAGCGGCATTAACTGCCTCTTCCAGAGTAAATGCTTTTAATTCGGGCACGACAGGCACTTGATATTTTTCAAGTAGTGTTTTTGCTTCATTGTCAGTTAGAGCCTCCCCTAGCACATTAGGGACTTTTTGAATCTGAAAAGTCGGCGTATCCATATGAGGGGCATTATTATCTTTTATCCGGAAATGCCTGTAAACACTCATTAGCGCATTTCCGCATGACTCCATATTATTAATAAAAGAAATACCATTTCTTATTAAATCTGCAACTACGCCTGTTGGCACCCCACGAATTGTCTTGTTATCAATAACAAGCGGTTGATCAACCTGCCTGGCTATTTCAATAAATTGTCCTATGGAATCTACTTCATCGCTAATCCAATGAGATATGACAATCAGGTCTACAGCAGGATCCGCAGCAACGATAGACGTGCATTCTTTTAAAACCCCTGGATATATGATATCAAAACCGGTGAAATCTACCGGGTTAGCGGTTGCAGCATACGATGGAAGGTAACTCATAAGCTTTTCTCTTGTTTCCAGGCTGAGTTCAGTTATAGATAACCCGGAAGCTTCCAACTTATCAGCAATCATTACTGCCTGACCGCCTGAAGAGCACATAATTGCAGCTTTGTTCCCTGGAAATTCTTTACCTGAAGCGAGCAAGCTAATGACTGATAACATCTCATCAATGCTATCTACTTCAATTATGGACTTCTGACGGAAAAGCGAACGAAATACTTGATACGAACCTGCCAGAGAACCTGTGTGAGAGCTTGCAGCACGAGCAGAAGCCCCATACCTGCCGGTTTTCAAAATAACAAGCGGCTTTCTATTTGATAATGCTTCTTCCGCCGCTTTGCGAAATTTTTCTCCATTCGTAATCCCTTCCATGTAACCGGCGATAATTTTTACTCGCGGGTGCTTTGCAAAATAAGATATATAATCAGAATAATCGGTTGCTGCTTCATTTCCACTGCTGACAAAAAAAGTAACGCCCAAGCCAAAGCTCGCACAGCTGGAAAGCAGGTTGCATCCGACCCCTCCACTTTGACTAATTAATGCAATGCCTGCATCGACCGTTTGTTCCCAGGCAGGCTGTGAAAAACCATAAGCAAAAGATGCGTGGAGGTTCGAAAAATAGTTGTTTATACCCATGCTGTTAGGGCCGCATAAACGAATCCCAAAAGTATTCGCAGTATCTTCTAATTTATTTTGCAGATCGAGGCCGGCTTCGTCAATCTCTCCGAACCCTGAAGAAAAAATAACAGCTGCTTTTACTCCCTTATGGCCGCACATTTTTAGCGCATTTAATACCTGGTTAGATTGAACTGAAATAACCGCAAGGTCAACAGGATGAGGAATAGAATTAATATTTTTAAAACAAGGAAGACCAAACAGTTCTTCGTGTTTAGTATTTACAGGATATATCTTCCCAGTAAAGTGGCCATTTAGCAAGTTTTGCAATATAATCCCACCGGGTTTTTTCAGTGATGAAGATGCACCAATTACAGCAATATGTTGAGGTGTAAACAGCGCATTCCAGCCTTCGTCAATAGAGTGTTTGCCTTGCAAAATATCACTCCCTTCATTTTCTTAAATATTCCTATGCAAAAAAGATGCCATTTTCAGAATATACACATAATACAATACATAAAAATGCCATATGACCATTCAACAAAGCCTTATCCCACTTTTTAAAGTAACCCGTATTTATTTAATTTTTTATAAAAAGTACGGCGGCTGACTCCCAGCATTTTCATGGCTTGTGTACGATTATTGTTGCATTTTTGTAAAGCATCAACAATGGTAAATTTTTCAGTATCGGCCACGTGTTCTTTTAAGTTTAACCCGGTTTTATTATCAAGCACGTTCCCTCCAACTCCGGCGGCTTTTGACAATTGGTCATGAAAATAATCCGGCAAATCTTGAAGTTGAATTTCTTTGTCTTGCGAAACAATGGTTGCATGGCGAACAACATTTTGGAGTTCGCGGACATTACCCTGCCAGGGGTAATTATAAAATGCGTGAATTACATCAATAGAAAATGTCAGCTCGGGTTTATTATACTGCTTCAAGAATTCTTCAGCCAGAAGTAAAACATCGTCAGGCCTTTCTCTTAAAGGCGGTATTTTGATGTTGATCACATTTAAACGAAAATATAAATCCTTGCGAAATTTGCCCTGTTCAGTCAAGTATACCATGCTGCTGTTTGTAGCTGCGATTATCCGCACATCAATGGGCACAAGCTTGGTAGAGCCAATGCGATCAACTTGGCCTTCCTGAAGAATGCGCAATAATTTAGCTTGCATGCTTAAAGGTAATTCGCCAATTTCGTCAAGAAAAAGCGTTCCTCCGTTGGCAAGCTCAAATTTGCCTTTTTTGCCGTGTTTTTTAGCACCCGTAAACGCCCCGTCTTCATAACCGAAAAGTTCACTTTCAAAAAGCGGATCTGGAATCGCCGCACAATTCACAGCTACCATGGGCTTGTCTTTCCGGCTACTTGAAGCATGGATGGCTTTAGCAAAAAGGTCTTTACCGACCCCACTTTCTCCTTCCAGCAGAACGGTTGCGTCTTGTGAAGCCACTCTGGCGGCGAGTTTTATGGATTTAAAAAAAGATGGATCACTGCCAATGATAGATTTAAAAGGCAAGGATATTTCCTGTGGGGAATGTTGAGTCTCCAATTTGATAGAATAGTTACGGTAGTATTCCAGCTTTTGATTTAACTTAATAATGTCACTAATATCTCTAAAAACTGAAACAACCCCTACTAATTGTTTTTGAACATAAATCCCTGTGCAATCATATATTGTATGCTTCCCCAGTGTTTTTACAATTTCATATTCCCCTAAAATCGGTTCATGGTTTTTTAGTACATTTAACGCTTTTGTCTCTGGTTCAATCTCAGATAGTTTTTTTCCCAAAACCATTTCAATGGGTATATTGAGGATACGGGTGTAAGCTGGATTGGCGTATACAATTGTACTCTCTTTGTCAATGACGATAACTCCTTCATGAATGGAATTTAATACACCTAGAAGAATCTCCACCAGGTCTACATCCTTTAGCTGGTCAGAAAACAAAGCACTGTATCGATTTTCCACAAAAACGCCTCCAAAAGTTTAAACAATTCAGAAATTATTATGTTACAAAACGTAAACAATGTAAACATTATTTCGTTTATTATAGTATACATTAAACCGGAATACAAGACCAACCGGAGCGGCCAAAGCAATGTGTTAGTCATCATAAAACACTTTACACTTTTGGCATAGTTTTTGCTTACTTGAATAGAAGGATTAATAACATATAAGGAGGCTGAAAGCATATGCAAGAACGTGGAAAGGTTTTTTCCACCGGTTCCGGCATTCCGGTAAAAACTGTTTACAGCGGTGAGGACTTGAAAAATGTTGATGTAGCAAAAGAAATTGGACTGCCGGGTGAGCCCCCATATGTAAGGGGTATTTACCCAAACATGTATCGTGGGCGACTGTGGACAATACGCCAGTTCACAGGTTTTTCTACTCCTGAGGAAACCAATGAGCGTTTTAAGTACGAGCATAAGATGGGGGGAACCGGTTTCAGCATTGCTTTCGATGCGGTGACTGAAAACGGCCTGGATCCTGATGATACAGGAGTAAAAAGCGATGTGGGCACGGGTGGAGTCAGTGTTTGTAGCCTTCAGGATATGGAAATAATGTTCAAGGACCTTCCCATCGACAAGGTAAGTACGGCGGTGATCGCATCTCCCTTCAGTGCCTGTGCCTTAACGGCAATGTACTTTGCCTTAGCTGAAAAGCGCGGTATCAGCCTTACTGAACTCGACGGCACCACGCAAAACGATATATTGCTTTTCACGGCCTGCTGCCATATCCCTGCGACTATCCCGCCAAGCCACCTGATTAAAAGATGTGTCGATGTGGTGGAATGGTGTGCTCAGAACACACCGAGATGGCACCCTGTAAGCTTTGCCTCTTACAATTACCGTGAAAACGGTATGAACGCGTACCAGGAACTGGCCCTTTTATTCGCCAACGCCATTGATTATATCGAAGAGGGGTTGCGGAGAAACCGGTTGAAGATTGACGAGTTTGCGCCGGTTCTATCTTTTCACCTTGCAGCACATAATGATATTTTTGAAGAGGTGGCCAAGTTCAGGGCGGCGAGAAGAATGTGGTACAAACTGATGAAAGAGCGCTACAATACTCAGAATCCAAAATCATCGATATTTCGGTTCCACGTTCAAACATCCGGTTCCACCCACACGTACCAGCAGCCCCTTAATAACATCGTACGCATTGCCTACCAGGTACTGGCTGCAGCTCTGGGTGGAGCTCAATCTATTCATGCCAACTCGTTTGATGAGGCCATTTGCCTCCCTACAGAGCAGAGCGTGCTTTCTTCTTTACGCACTCAACAAATTTGCCAATATGAAAGCGGCGCTGCCATCACTGCCGATCCCCTGGGTGGTTCCTACTATATCGAATCTCTAACCAACGAGCTGGAAAAACGGGCCTGGGAATATTTATCTGAAGTAGAAAAAGAAGGCGGACTAATTACCGCTTTGGAATCCGGATGGATCCATAGGGAATTTTTTAAAGCCATGGCTCAGTATCAGAAGGAGATACAAGAAGGAGACCGGATAATTGTTGGTGTAAATTACCAAGAAATGGATGAAGAGCCTCACAACTTCCCAATTTTCCGACCGAATCCCCAAACGGTAGAAATACAAAAAGCGAAGCTAGCCAAGTTACGCCAGGAAAGGGATAACTCAGAAGTAGAAAAGTATCTCCGAGAAATACAGGAATTAACAAAGAAAGACCAAAATGTTATGCCAGCTGTTATTAAGGCGGTAAAAGCTTATGCGTCCCTGGGAGAAATATGTGATGTCTGGCGTGATATGTATGGTCTTTGGGAAATCCCACTAGTAAAAATAGTATAGTCAGGAGTGAAAACGATGAGTAAAAAAGTATTAGTGGCAAAGCCTGGCCTGGACGGACACTGGAGGGGCGCAGCAATTGTAAGCATGGCCCTGCGTGATGCAGGAATGGAGGTTATCTATCTGGGGAATCAAGACCTGGAAGCCATTATTCAGACAGCCATTCAGGAAGATGTTGATGCTATCGGATTAAGCATCTTGGCTGCTGGTCACCTGGAGTTAGTCGGGGATTTTATTGAGCTGATGCGGGAAAGGAACGTAGACGATGTGCTGTTAATGGTTGGAGGCACCGTTCCCCAGGAAGATATCCCCCGGTTAAAGGAAATGGGCGTTCACGGTGTCTTTCCTCCGGGAAGCAAAATAGAAAGCATTATCGAGTTTCTGAATCAATGATAAACCTATTATATCATTATCGTTTTGAAAAATGAGTGAAGCTATTATATGGGAGGATTAACATTGCACTATAACGGAGCAGATTATTCAGAGTTGGCCAGTAGAGTGTTGAATAAAGATGAACGCGCCCTGGCCCGGTTAATCAGCTTGGTTGAAGAAGAACCGGCGCACATGTCCAAGGTCCTTCCGTTGATCCAGTCAAGCCTCGGAAGCGCTTACTGCATAGGCTTCACTGGACCTCCGGGAGCAGGTAAGAGCAGCCTGGTAAACCAGGTTATCAGCTCTCTAAGGGAAAGAGGATACCAATTAGGCATTATTGCCGTAGATCCTTCTAGCCCATTCAGCGGCGGTGCCCTTTTGGGCGATCGTATCAGAATGCAAAAACACTACACTGATCCGGGTGTTTTTATACGAAGCATGGCCACCAGGGGCAGTTATGGGGGATTAGCGAGAGCGACAAGAGATGTTGCCAAGCTTATGGACGCATTTGGTGTTGACTTTATCCTAATTGAGACTGTAGGTGTAGGGCAAACAGAGATGGATATTATGCAATCGACGGATACAACGGTTGTAACACTCGTGCCTGAAGGAGGCGATAGTGTTCAGGCCATGAAAGCAGGTCTTATGGAAATAGGAGATGTTTTTGTAGTTAACAAGTGCGACCGTCCCGGCTCTGAAGATATTGCTATGCAGCTAAAAGTAATTCTGCAAATGAATGCAAGATACGCCAAAAATATGCCTCCTATCTTGCTCACCCAGAGTCTTGATGGAACCGGAATTGATGAATTAATAAACACGCTGCTGCAGCAAAAGATGAATATGGAAAAAACAAATGAACTTGAAAAGCGTAGAAAAGCAAGAAGAAAAGCTGAGTTTGAGGAAACATTAAAAAACATTATGATGAATGAATGGAGTAATCTTCTTGCAGACAATAAAAAAGTGATGTCAAAGCTGAAAGAAGCGATTGAGGGAGATAAGGATCCATATTCAGCGATATGGGAGATATTTCCTGATGGAATTATCTAAGAAAACCTTCCTTTTGGGGGGAAGATGAAATGGGGCACATTAAAAGCCATAAAGAACAGGTCTACCGAGCACTGGCAGAGCGATTAAACAAGAACCCCGTAGGGGCTCCTGCTAATGAAACCTTAATGGAGATTTTGCAAAAGCTCTATTCTGCCGGAGAAGCAGAGTTAGGCAGTCGCTTTCCATTGATGCCTGTTACCCTGGATCAGTTCGCAGAAATAAGTGGGAAAAATGAGGACGAACTGTCAGAAATACTTGACAATATGGCTAATAAAGGCCTGGTGCTTGATATTCCGCGCCGGGATGAAACGTATTATGTGTTGGCTCCCATGGTCATAGGCTTCTTTGAATACACCTTTATGCGCATGGATAAAGCCGGATTAAAAGACCTGGCAGAACTCTTTGAGCAATACATGCAGGACCAGACTGTCCGGGAAGAAATGTTTCACGGAGAAACAAAAATGTTTCGGGCTTTGGTCTATGAGAAATTGATACCTTTGGCGGTTGAAACAGAAGTGCTCGATTATGAAAAAGCTTCGGAAATTATTCGCCAATCAGGGGGTGGAGCACTGACAACTTGCGCATGTCGCCATAAAGCCGATCACCTGGGAACAGCGTGCAGCGCCCCATCGGAAAACATATGCACGTCCCTGGGCAATGCCAGCAGCTGGCTAATCAAGCGCGGCTTTGCCCGGGAAGCTACAGTAGAACAGCTCCTGAATAACCTGGAACGTGCTCAAGAGCAGGGGCTGGTCATGTTGTGCGACAACGTCCTGGGTAACCCCACTTTCATTTGTTTCTGCTGCGGCTGCTGCTGCTTAGTGCTGAGGTCGATCAATGAAAGCGAAATTCCCGCTGTCCATCCCGGAAACTTTCTTCCGGAATTAGATGACCTGAAATGCAAAGGATGTGCTTCATGTGTGGAAAGCTGTCACATAAACGCTATCGTGATGCGGGAAACATATGGCCAGAATATACCATCTATCAAAGAAGCTTTCTGTATCGGTTGCGGGGTTTGTGCTGCAGCTTGTCCAGCTGAAGCGCTCGTTCTAAAACAGCGCAAAACACGCCACGTTCCTCCCAGAAGTAAAAAAGAGCAGCTTCTCTCAATTGCACGGGAAAAAAACCGCATGCCCTTTTAACACGGGTTGCTGGTCAGTAGAAGTTTAAATGATTAATCTATAAGGGAGGCGGCAATTCAATGGTGATTTTATCGGATGCAATGAAAGAATTGATTAAAAAGGGGCAGTGCCAGGTTGCTACAGCTAGCCAGGACGGATGGCCAAGTATTGGACCAAAAGGTTCCGTATTAATTGTTGGCAATGACACACTGGCTTTTGG
>PWUG01000198.1 GCA_003562605.1 Syntrophomonadaceae bacterium
GGGGAAATATGTGGGGAGAAACGTGTTCGGGCGGCAGGAATCCCGGGGGGATTGTGGAAATATTTATACCAACTTGAAGACGCTTTCAAGAAAACTATCCTAAGGGTGGCCAACAATGCCCGCAAATTATAACGAAATTGAAAAAAGACTGTGGAGTTCAGCAGACCAACTTCGTGCCAATTCCAGGCTGAAGCCCTCCGAATACTCCGTTCCGGTGCTGGGCCTCATATTCCTCCGCTATGCGGATCACCGGTTTACCGAAGCAAAAAAAGAGCTGGAAAACACGGCCAAATCCGCAGGCAGCCGGCGTACCATCAGCAAAATTGACTACCAAGCCAGGGGTATAATGTATCTACCGGAAGAGTCCCGTTTCTCCTACTTGCTCAACCTACCAGAAGGAGAAAATATTGGCCGGGCCATTAACGATACTATGAAAGCCGTCGAAGCGGAAAACGAAGACCTAAAAGACGTGATGCCCAAGACCTACAACCGCCTGGAAAACAGCACCCTTTTTGCCCTACTCAAGCTATTCTCCGAGATCCCCATGGATATTGAAGGGGATGTTTTCGGCAAAATTTACGAGTACTTCCTGGGCAAGTTCGCCATGGCCGAAGGGCAGAAAGGCGGCGAGTTCTTCACCCCCACGTCCATCGTTAAACTCATCGTCGAAGTCATTGAACCCTACAGCGGGCGTATCTTTGATCCGGCCTGCGGGTCGGGCGGCATGTTCGTCCAGAGTGCCAAGTTTGTGGAAAAGCACCAAAAAACAACAGATGATATTTCCATTTACGGCCAGGAGAAGGTGGCCGAAACGGTACGTCTTTGCCGCATGAACCTGGCCGTGCACGGTTTGTCAGGCGATATTCGTCAGGCCAATACATACTACGAAAATGCCCACAACTGCATTGGCCGGTTTGAATATGTCATGGCCAATCCCCCGTTTAACGTAAACGGGGTGGACAAAGATAAGATCAAAGACGACCGGCGCTACGTATTTGGCCTGCCCAGGGTAGATAACGCTAACTATATCTGGATACAGGAGTTTTACAGCGCCTTGAATGAAACAGGCCGGGCCGGGTTCGTCATGGCCAACTCGGCTTCGGATGCCCGGGCCAGTGAGCTGGAGATACGCAAAAAGATTATCGAGGAAAAAGTAGTGGATGTGATGATCTCCGTAGGGTCAAACTTTTTCTATACGGTTACCTTGCCCTGCACCCTGTGGTTCTTTGATAAAGGCAAAAAGAACACTGACCGGGCAGACAAGGTGCTATTTATTGATGCACGGCATATTTATTACCAGATTGACCGGGCCCACCGGGAGTTTACGCCTGAACAGGTCGAGTTTATTTCCAACATTGTCCGGCTTTACCGCGGAGAACAGCCGGAAGATCTGCATGGTGGGGGCACGCTCACCACCGAGCAGTTTCCTGATGGGAAATATATCGATGTTCCAGGGCTATGCAAAGTAGCTACATTAGCTGAAATAGAAGAGCAGGGCTGGAGTTTAAATCCTGGGCGCTATGTAGGAGTTGCTGATGGCCCGGAAGAAGATTTCGACTTTCGTGAAAGGCTGGAAGAGTTGAATGAGGAATTGGAAGTGCTTAATATGGAGGCCAGAGAACTGGAAGAGCAGATTGCGGAAAATGTAGTGAAGTTACTGGAGCAAATACCATGATTAAGGAAAATCAAAAAATTGGTAGGATTGCAAATATTATTATGGGGCTTTCGCCTAGCGGCAAAACCTACAACCGAGAAGGTGTAGGTCTCCCGTTGTTAAATGGGCCAACCGAATTTGGAACATTTTACCCAAATTGTACGCTATTTACAACCGATTCCAAGCGGGAGTGCAAACAAGGAGACTTGATCTTTTGTGTTCGTGGTAATACTACAGGTCGGATGAACTGGGCAGATAGAAAATACTCACTTGGTCGAGGCGTTTGTGGTATACGAGGGGAATCATGGATAGATACAAAGTATATTAAATATTGCCTTGAAATGTTACTGTCAGAACTGCTTCAAATGGCGGGAGGTTCAACAATGCCGAACCTGACTCAGGCGGCCATTAAGCAGTTTCCAATCCCATACCCCCCACACCGAAGCAAAATCGCCGCCATCCTCTCCGCCTACGACGACCTTATCGAAAATAACCTTCGCCGCATCAAGATCCTGGAAGAGATGGCCCAGCTAATCTACCGTGAGTGGTTCGTCCACTTCCGCTTCCCGGGGCATGAAAAGGTTAAACTGGTGGACTCGCCTTTGGGCAAGGTGCCGGAAGGGTGGGAAGTAAAGAACCTGCTTGATGTCGCTGATGTTACTTATGGATTTGCTTTTAAATCTAAACATTTTAATAACGAAGGTAATGGCATGCCAGTTGTTAGAATTCGAAACGTTTTGGCTGCTGAATCTAATACTTTTTCTACGGAAAATGCAGGAGACAAATATTTAGTAAAAAATGGTGATATTCTTGTTGGAATGGATGGAGATTTTCATATGGGTTTTTGGAGTGGTGGTGAAGCTTATCTTGTACAACGAGTTGCTCGTTTTAGATCAAAGGGTGAAATTGGTTCTTATCATCTCTTTTTAGCATTGAAAGAACCTATCAAAAACTTTAATGCTACTATTACCGGAACAACAGTGGCACACCTTGGGGACAAGCATATAAGAACCATAAAAGTGTTATGGCCTACACAAGAATTGATTTCTCAAACAAGGGAGATGTTAGACACTCTACTTGACCTGCTACTTAAATTACGTTTTAAGAATCAAACTCTCCGCCAAACCCGCGACCTGCTTCTCCCCAAGCTTATTTCCGGCGAACTGGACGTCTCCGACCTTGACATTGATATCGGGGGGCTTGACCAATGACCCAAGTAACAAACCCTTTCTCGGAAGAACAGGGCATTGAACAGCCCACCATCGAACTGTTTCAAGAACTGGGCTATGAAACAGCCAACTGCTTCAGAGAATCCATTGGTATACAGAGCACCCTTGGCCGGGAAAACCCCGGGGAAGTGGTGCTGGTTCCCAGGCTTAGACAAGCCCTGGAATACTTTAACCCGGACTTACCTACTGAAGCCATTATCCTGGCCATCGAAGAGCTTACTAAAGACCGCAGTACCCTGAACCCCGTCCTGGCCAACAAAGAAATCTACCAGGTGCTAAAAGACGGGGTTAAAGTTTCCTTCCGCAACGACGAAGGTGAAGAAGTTGTGGAAAGCGTGCAAGTCATCGACTGGAACAACCCTGCGAACAACGACTTCTTCTTAGCATCCCAGTTCTGGATCACCGGGGAGATCTACAAAAGGCGGGCCGACCTAGTGGGGTTTGTCAACGGCCTGCCCCTTATCCTTATTGAGCTAAAAGCATCCCACAGGCGCTTAGAGAACGCCTACCGGGAAAACCTGCGCGATTACAAGCAGACCATCCCCCAGCTCTTCTGGTACAACAACC
>PWUG01000196.1 GCA_003562605.1 Syntrophomonadaceae bacterium
TTATAAGTTTATTTTTAACCGTGGGAATTCTTGAGTATTAGAAACCTATCTAGCATCTTTAATGGGGAATGGGCCTTGAATAACCCATTCCCCACATTTGGGCTGAATCTGTATCTCAGCATTGATTGGGAAAATATTCATAGGATTATTCGTAAAATGCGGGGGCCAATTTCATTGTCTTGTAAAACTCCATATCATGGGAGAACATTACTTTGGCATTTTCCTGCTTGGCTATCTTGCGAACTTTTTCAATAGAATTGACGAATGAAACACTGTCAGCAATAATCCCTGAAAGCACTACCGGAGGCCCATAATTAGTCGCCTGGTAAAGCGCATCCATGGGGAAGATAAGAGTTCCTTCCTTATCCAGCTTGATTACCATGCCCAACTGGCCAGGGACATGCCCGGGAAGTTGAATTAATCTTATTCCCGGAACTAACTCCATATCTTCTGTTATGATCTTGAAACTTATTGGATTCTTCACAACATCTTCCTTAATATAAGGTCCATGGGTGGCTGGATCGGGGTTTGCATGGGTCATAAGTAGCGCATTTTGAAAATCCAACTTATCAACATATACATCGGCGTGTGGGAACAGGTGAAGATTACCGGCATGATCTAAATGAAGGTGGGAGATTACTACTGTTTTGATGTCCTCCGGTTTTACACCAACTTTGGCCAATTGATTGACCAGCAATTGATCTTCCGAATAATAGTATGGAAATACTGTGCAGAGGCCTTTAGGCCAGTACCCCTTCATGGCATCTGGATGACAGCCGGTATCATACAAAACCCACCCCTGGGGATGATCAATAAGGACACAATACACAGGTATCTGTATCCATTTGGCCGGTGCATTCGGATTATCAACAGTACCAATAGAACTCATTGCAACCATCCAATTGGAGTCACATTCGAGGTAGCCATTATCCAGGATGTAAACCTTCATAAATATAGCCTCCTAATATTTATTACTAACCGCTGGTTTCCGAACTTTTTAGTTTCGTTAGTGTTCCTATCTAGCTCAAGATTTTAGTTATCTACATACACTGTTTTGAAAATATCAACCACGCATTACCAAAGGAAAGTTTATTGCATGCACATCCTTTTGATTGAGCTATTCTCCTCCTTCCCCTATTTAATGAGCGAACATTTCAGGCATTCCTGATGACGACCTCGATGTTCGGGAATGCATCACCTTTAATGTATGTTTATATTGCATTGAAAAAATTATTAAGTGCTCTGAATTCATGTCACCGGCTGTATAAATTAGGTAATGTCTTTGATAAAGTGTTCGCTACTTAATTTTTTTTGCAAAACTCATGCCAAAGGATATATGTTCTGTTACGCAATTCAAATGATTCTCGTTTGTGAAGACTATAGAGCTTATTTCTTTCCTGCCCCAAACTAGTAATCGTTAGACAGGTTATCCTGATTTTATAGCTTATAGCATTTGACACTTACTAAAGATCTGCGCAACATTGTTATGCGTTTAAGATTTAATCCGATTTCAATTTGCATTATTACAATTCCTGATACGCCAAACGTGTGTGATAGCATGATATAGTATTGGTAAAGCGAGATAGATGCAGTAGGGATAAAAATTAATCGACTGTTTACGTAACGATATCTGGTAAATAATGCTCAAGTAGTGTTACATTAGGGTATAAGGACAGGGGTGTTGGCAATTTATAATGTGCACTGTTGTCAAGACACGCTCAAGCGAATATTATAACTAATCTACCAATTTCCAACAACAATCGGCTCCCCAGAAACTTTTACCTAAGCAAACCTATTTTTTGGGCCTGCTCCTTTAATTCGTCTCTGAATTTGGGATGGGCTATAGCGATAAGTGCTTCAGCCCGTTGGCTGAGCGTCTTGGGCCATAGCTCGGCGACACCATATTCGGTAACTATAAAACGAACATCATTTCTTGATGTTGTAATCGCAGAATAATCATCCAACTTAATAACAATTCGCGATTTGGTGCCGTTAGCTGCAGTAGAAGGAAGTCCGAGTATTGATTTGCCGCCTTTTGAGCGAGAAGATCCGCGGACAAAATCGACTTGTCCACCCACACCGCTAAACTGATTAATTCCAATCGATTCCGCATTGACCTGCCCCATAAGATCCACTTGCAAGGCGGAATTTATAGATACCATCAAATTATTTTGGGCAATAACGCTGGGATCATTTGTATAACTGCAGTCAAACATGATCAAATCGGGATTGTTATCGACAAAATCATATAGTTTCTTGGTTCCCATGAAAAAAGTAGCAATATACTTACCTGGATGAAGAGTTTTCTTTTTATTTGTCACCACACCCATTTCGGCAAGTGCCACCACACCATCGGAAAACATTTCGGTATGAATGCCCAGGTTCTTTTTTTCTGTTAAGAAATGCAATACCGCATCAGGAATACCGCCTATACCAAGTTGTAAAGTTGCTTCATCAGGAATCAGTTCGGCTACGTTCTTGCCGATTTCCTCTTCCACTTTCGTTATAACCGGCGGTTGCAATTCAATAAGTGGTTCGTCAAGTTCCACAATCCAATCAATATCGGAGATAGCAATAGTAGGACCATTGGTTCTCGGCATATATTTATTGAACTGAGCAATCACTGTCTTGGCTGCACGGGCTGCGGGCTCAGTAAAATCCACAGAAACGCCAAAACTGCATTTTCCTTCTTCATCCGGTGGTGTTACTGTGACAAGAGCTACATCAACCGGTAAATAACCTTCTAGGAACATTTTAGGTACTTCACTGAGGAAGCAGGGTGTATAATCTACTCGGCGTTCCGCATACCCTTTACGAGTTGAGCCCCCTAAGAAGGCAGCATTATGCCTGAAACTCATTTCCATACCAGGTTGTGTGTATTTAGCCTTTCCCATTGCCACCATATGAAAGATTTCAACATTTTTTAACTCAGCATGGCGCTGGACCATTGCCTCCACTATAGTAAGCGGTTCTCCACAGCAATGACCAACTACCACCCGGTCACCGGAATTGATATGCTGTACAGCTTCTTCTGCTGTGACAATACGATCATTGTATTTGGATTTCCAATTGAACATAAGATTAACCTCCTTATTAATCTTTGAATTTCTTACGATATTAGCTTCTTATATTATTTAGTACTTTCTCGGAAACTCGCAAGCGAGTCTCCGTGCCGCTTTTCGGTCTGGAGGCTTTTCATTTTCCTCCAGAAAAATGAGCAAAAAGCCTAAAGGCGATGAAAAACTGCCGGAGGAAGATACAAATCGCGTTACCAGCTTGGTAAGCTAGGGGCTGAGGGATACTCTTTTGAGGGGCCGGGAACGCTGCTGCAAAAGATATTGGCAGAGTGTGCCGTAAAACCATCGCTTGACCTCGGGATTTGCGGTGACAGCCGCAAGCGCCCGTTATTAGCTGATGGAGCTCCCCTCGAAACAGACGCCAA
>PWUG01000233.1 GCA_003562605.1 Syntrophomonadaceae bacterium
CCCTCCTACAATATAAAAAGCCCCTCATCCATTAAAGGACGAGAGGCTCGCGGTACCACCTTTATTGATCGGCAAATAATTAGCCGATCCTCTCAAACCGTTTTCATGAAAAACGGCCTTGATAACGGTATAAAACCGGGCCGGCCTACCCACCGGCTTTTAGTCCGGCTTCAACCGCCACCTCCGGGGTGCGCTTCACCATCCGCTTCAGGTCCGGACTTTCACCAACTCCGGCTCGCTGCTACCGCCACAAAATGGCTACTCTCCCCATCACGGGATTTGTAATATTGTTTTTGATTCTAACACACTGAAATAATATGTCAAGGGTTTTTATAACGGAATATTGCCGTGCTTGCGCATCAGGCGCTGTTCCCGCTTGGTCCCGACCATTTCCAGCCCGCGAATTACATAAGCGCGGGTTTCACGCGGATCGATAACCTCATCAATCCATCCCCGTGCTGCGGCAATGTATGGATTGGCATACCTCTCACGATACTCCTGAACCAGCTCCTGCCGTTTCAGTTCCTTGTCATCGGCAGCTTCCAGTTCACGCCTGTTGACAATATTTACAGCGCCTTCCGGACCCATGACGGCAATCTCGGCGGTGGGCCAGGCCAGGCAGACATCTGCGCCCAGAGAACGAGAATTCATGGCAATATAAGCTCCTCCGTAGGCTTTGCGTAAAATGATCGAGAGTTGCGGCACCGTTGCCTCCGAATAAGCGTAGAGAACTTTGGCCCCGTGGCGAATTACACCGCCCCATTCTTGTTCCACCCCGGGCAGGTAACCGGGAACATCGACGAAGGTTACCAGGGGCAGATTAAAACTGTCGCAGAAACGAACAAAGCGGGCAATTTTATCCGAAGAATTAACATCCAGGCAACCTGCCTTAACCAGGGGCTGGTTAGCGATAATGCCTACCGCACGCCCGTTAATGCGGGCAAACCCGACCACCGCATTCTGGGCATAACCCTGGTGAACCTCCATCAGGTCACTGCCATCTACCACCCGCTTGATCACTTCGCGGACATCATATGAGCGATTGGGGTTATCAGGCAGAAGTGCAGCCAAATCTTCACCGTTCAGCTCCGGATCACGCGGTTCAGCCAGTGGAGGATCATCAATATTATTGGAAGGCAGGAAACTTAAAAGCCTGCGAATCTGCGAAAAGCAGTCTTCTTCATCTTCAGCAAAAAAGTGGGCCACACCACTGGTCTGGTTGTGGGTAGCGGCACCCCCCAGCTCCTCTGCCGTAACTGATTCACCGGTTACCGCTTTGATTACCTGCGGCCCGGTTATGAACATATTCCCGATTCCGCTAACCATGAATACAAAGTCGGTTATCGCGGGTGAATAAACTGCACCCCCGGCACAAGGCCCCATGATTATTGACAGCTGGGGGATTACCCCCGAGCAAAGAGTATTCCTGTAGAAAATCGATCCAAACCCATTTAGAGAGTAAACGCCCTCCTGGATCCTGGCACCTCCTGAATCATTTAAACCGATTACCGGAGTCCCATTTTGAGCCGCCAGGTCGAGTACACGGCATATTTTATCAGCATGTACTTCACCAAGAGAACCACCGGCCACTGTAAAGTCCTGGGCATATACATAAATGCGTCTGCCGGATACCGTTCCGTACCCGGTAACAACACCTTCCCCCGGGTTAGGGTATTCAAGGCTGCTGGCATCTTCTAACCCGGTCTGAGCAAAGGTGCCTATCTCGACAAAGCTGCCCTCATCAAGCAGTTTGTTTAGCCTTTCCCTGGCCGTCAGCTTCCCTTTTTCATGCTGGGCTTCAACACGCTCATCGCCGCCGCCGGCAAGGGTCCGATTTCGCCTCTCTTCAAGGTGCTTTAACTTATCATCCATTGCTTTCACCACTTTCTACAATTTTCTTTCATTAGCTCATCGCTCGCAAATTTCAATTAAAACTCAGCCGGTCGACTTAGGATGGAGAAAGGCTATTTTAGCTCCTCCCGCCCCATAGCGGGGTTTTTCATCGATCAGGGCGATCCCCTTCTCCTTTAACTCTTTCAGCTTTTCCTCAATATTTATGACCCTGAATGACAGGTGGTGGATTCCTTCACCTTTTTTTTCTATAAATATACCCACAGGCCCGGAGGGTTCAGTCGATTCTAAAAGTTCGATTTTGCTTTCACCTACAGGGAAAAAGGCAACCTTAACTTTTTGTTCTTCGACCACTTCAGTTCCTTTAAACTCCAGGCCAATCTGGTCCCGGTAAAAACTGATCGCTTTTTCGAGATCAGATACAGCTATACCGATATGATCAATCTTTTCGAACACGGTCAGCGCTCCTGTCCTATTGGTTTTGCTCAACCTTTTTTTTGATAAAACCTATTATATCTTCAGTCGTCGATCCGGGTGTAAAAACTTCCGCCACCCCGTTTTCTTTCAGATAAGTAATATCTTCTCTTGGAATAATTCCTCCGACAACAACAACTATATCACTGCTTTCCTGCTCGCGCAGCATTTCCATAATCGGGGGAAGAAGCTGCATGTGCGCCCCGGAAAGTATGCTTAAACCGATTACCTGGACATCTTCCTGAAGCGCTGCTTCAACAATTTGTTCGGGGGTTTGCCTAAGGCCGGTGTAGATCACTTCCATACCGGCATCACGCAATGCCTGAGCCACTACTTTTGCCCCACGATCGTGTCCATCAAGGCCTACCTTGCCGACGAGCACTCGCACCGGTTTATCGGCCATTTATATATTCCTCCTCAAATGTGGTCATTAATTAAAGGGTTATCTGCTGCTGATACTCGCCGAAAACATCTCTTAATACTCCACAGATTTCTCCCAAAGTAGCATAGGCTTTTACCGCACTTAAGATATAAGGCATCAGGTTATCATCAGATTGGGCAGCCCTGCGCAGTTCCTGCAGGGACTCCGCCACCTTGCCCTGATTGCGGCTAAGGCGTACCTCTTTTATTCTCTCCACCTGGCGCTGACTGGTTGCCGGATCCATTTTCAGTAAATCAATCGGCTGTTCTCCGCTGGTTGTAAAACGGTTGACACCGACAACTACCCGTTCCTGGGATTCTATATCTTTCTGGTACTGATAAGCGCTGGCCTGGATCTCTTTTTGAATAAATCCTTTTTCTATCGCTTCGACTGCCCCGCCAATTTCATCTATACGATCTATATAGCGAAGAACCTCTTCTTCGATTTGATCGGTTAATCTTTCGATAAAATATGATCCGCCCAGGGGGTCAGCCGTGTCGGCGGCACCTATCTCATAACCAATCACTTGTTGTGTCCGCAGCGCCAGAAGGACAGAATGTTCACTGGGCAGGGCC
Source organism: Syntrophomonadaceae bacterium (assembly GCA_003562605.1). The sequence goes on from PWUG01000233.1 coordinate 3,322, forward strand.
AGGGCTTCATCGCGTGAGTTGGTATGCAGTGACTGGGTCCCGCCCAGTACTGCACTTAGCGCCTGGAAGGCAACACGCATGATGTTAACATCAGGCTGCTGGGC
>PWUG01000179.1 GCA_003562605.1 Syntrophomonadaceae bacterium
ATACCAATCAGCAAGAAAGAACTGTGAAGTGTGTTTTCTGAAAAACTTTTTAAACCAAAAAACTATTGGGGGTTTGAAAATGCGTAAAAAACACATATGGAAATTAATGACAAGCGCAATAATGATTGTGACGCTTTTACTGGTATTTGCAGCAGCAGGCTGCGGCCCCACTGAACCTGTGGATCCCGATGAACCTGTTGCCCCTGCGCCACCAGCTGGTGAACGGATATCGATCAGGTGGAATACAGCCGATGTCGGTTCATATGGTTACTCGGTTGCCAGCCTGATGGTCGAACTTTTAAACCGTGAGCTGCCAAATAAACTTGAAGGCAACTACACGGTCACCATCCACCCCTTCCCGGCAACCGGAGCCGGTATGAAAGCTGCAATGGAGGGTGACGGTGATATTGCCTATACCGCCGATGTGGGGATGACCCAGGTCTATGCCGAGGAAGCTGCATACAGCCTGGAAGAGTGGCCCGGGAGAGCCAATGCAGAGCTCCTGGTGCACAGCTTTTATGCCTACCCCATGGAAACTTCCCTGGCTGTTCACAGGGATAATGCCGCTAACTTCCAGAGCTGGAGTGATTTCGACGGGGAGCCAGTATTCTTCACCCCGGCAGGTTTTATGAACTGGCTTAACATGGGCCGTATTTTCAGAGCCCTTGAAATTGAATTTAACCATACAGAAATTGACTCCGGAATGGTTGCCGATGCCCTTCGTGACGGCTCAATTGTGGGAGCCGCTATTTATACTACTGCCGGGCGTTCCCTGCCAACCTATTTAAGAGAAGCAGAAATGAGACTGGCCGGGGAACTGGTGGCTATCAGTCCTACTGCCGATGAAATTGCAAAACTCGAAGCTGCTGGGCTGGCTGTACTGGAAATTGATGCAACCGTGCCATTCTCAACTGATGTAGGAACCGATTCTTACAAAGCAGTACCTATCCTTTTTGCTTATAATGTTATGGCCCATACACCGGCTGAATTCGTCAAAGCTAAACTTGAAATATTTTATGAAAATGCCGCACAGCTGGCCGAATGGGAACCCGGCTTTGGCCCCCTCGCAAATGATTTCATTGGCATGCAGGTATCCGGAATCAGGGCCAATCCAGATGTCCCTGTTCACCCTGGAATGGCAGAATTCCTCCAGGAACATGGAGCCTGGGATGACAGCTGGATCATAGCCGAACAGTAATCGATAATGTTGCTTAACCCAAAATAAACGAGCTACTGTTGTCGTTGTTTCCATGCATGTGGTATTCCGCATGCATGGAAACTAACTTCAGGCAATTATGCATCTTAGGGGGGAGAGCTGATAACATGCAAGAGCCTTTTTCCGACAGGCTAAAAACAATACTGAATCTCAGGAACCTGTCATTTATTATCTCAATTTTCTTCTTTGTGTATCTGGTCCACTACTTCCTTACCGGGGCAGGCGGACCTCTTGAACTTGCTACCCGGCTGGTCCCGGTGGCAGTGATTATCTTCGTACTAAATACCCTGCAGACAAAAAACATTTACCCGCGCCTGGGAAATTTATGGAACAGGATAATCGGAGTTATATATATCGGTATTGCCCTGTTTGCCATGATTTATTTCTGGTTTGAATTTGAAAATATTTTCATGTATCGGGCCGGTTCATACAACCAGCTTGATTTTATAGTCGGACTTTTGATGTTCCTGCTAATTATGGAGATATCGCGCAAAATACACACCATCCTATTTGCAGTTAACATGGTTTTAATAGTCTACAGCCTGTACGGTTACCTTTCACCAATTGACTTTTTCTGGCATCCAGGAGTTTCATTCACCCGCATTGTAACCTCAACCACCCTGGAGCTGGCTACAGGTATCTACGGAAGATATGCCCAGATGGCATTGACCCTGGTTGCCGCCTTCCTTTTACTGGCGGCGGTAGCAAAAGCTTTCGGAGCACAAAGTGCAATTATCTCCTATATTTACGGGGTTTTCGGAAGGACAAAGCATAATATTCCCCAGGTTGCCGTTTTAAGCTCGGCATCCCTGGGAGCAGTTAGCGGCAGCGGTGCAGCCAACACTGCCGTTACGGGCAGCTTTACTATCCCGCTGATGATTAAGCACGGCATTCACCCGGTCTATGCCGGGGCGGTGGAAACCGCCGCTTCCATGGGGGGGTTGATCATGCCGCCTTTGATGGCAGTTGCCGGTTTTATCATGGCTGATTTTCTTGGTGTACCGTACTGGGATGTCGTTATTCGCGGTTTCTCCCTCGGTTTTATCTATTTCTCAGCTGTAATTATGTCTGTATACCTGCTTTCAGTCAGTTCAGTTGCCCAGGAAGAAGTTGATACGCCTGAGGTGCCCCTTTATAACAAACTTAAAACTTATTCATTTTTCGCCTGCATTTTTTCACTGATCATCATGATGGGTGTTATCGGATACGGGCCGATGCGTGCCGCTGTTTACACTGCAAGCCTGTTGGCATTTCTACTACTAGCTATTCATTTGTATTATAAATATAAAGCCCGGGATGAAGACTTTCAGGACCAACACTTACCTTCTATGATCCGTGATATTATTGAAACCCATGCCGATATGGCCTGGTACCTGGTTATCCTTATGTCCACCCTGGGAATCATGATCGGCCTTTTTACGGTAACCGGATTCATCATGCGCATGGGCGCCCTGATGATGCAGCTGGGAGCAGTTAGCATATTCCTGACTATTCTGGTTGCCTGGGGTTTTGGCTGGCTGGCCGGAACAGGACTCCCGCCCACAGCCACTTATATTGTTGTGGCAGTAATTGTTGCGCCGCCCTTTATTGCCTGGGGAATAAATCCCTGGGTAGCCCACATTTTTGTGTTTCTGATTTCAGTCTGGGGTGAACTGTCACCTCCAACCTCTTTGACGGCAGCAGTAGCTTCACGACTGGCCAACGCTTCCTTCATGCGAACGATGATGACCGCACTGAAAATATGTCTGCCCATCCTGGTAATGTCCTTTGCTATCTTTATCCGAACTGACCTGGTGACTACTCCAGGGCTGCCCCAGATCCGGGATACTATCCTTGTCACAATTGGAACACTGGGTTTTACATTCGCCATGTTCGGACGCTTTATAAACAATGTCAGATTTGATGTACCTTTAAAGATTCTGCTGTCAATTATAACGCTGGTTCCCCTGTTTCACCCGAACCTAACCATAGCCATAGCAGGCTCTGTTGTAATTTTCGTGGCCCTGGTTATCGGTGTTAAGCGCCATAAAGACATTGGCCCTCTGAAAAAGATTCAAAAAGAGGCTGCTGCAGCCGCAGCAAAACTGAAAGACAAAGATTTGAAAGTAGAAGGTATTGAAAAGATTAAAACTGACGGACTGGACAGTGTATAAATTATTATACGCTCTTTAATTACTTATGCCCGGG
>PWUG01000063.1 GCA_003562605.1 Syntrophomonadaceae bacterium
CAGAAGCGGTTAACCTGGGCATTGCCCTTCGCTCTTACCCCATTACGACTTTTATGGATAATGTAATGGACTTTGCCGCCGGTATTGCCCGCAAGGCCCCCATTTCCATAGCAATGGCAAAAAAATACCTGCAGAGATCATTTATGCTTGACCTTGAAACGGTTCTTCAACTGGAAACCGATGCCATACTAGCCTGTATGGACACTGAAGATTGGCAGGAAGGGGTTAAAGCCTTCGCTGAAAGAAGAAATCCGGAATACAGGGGGAAATAATATGAATCTCGACAGAATATTTAATGCCGAATCTATAGCGATTGTCGGAGCGTCGAAAGATGAAACAAAACAAGGTTACCAGGTTCTTACAACTCTTTTGGATGAAAAATATGAAGGCCGTATTTATCCTGTTAACCCGAAGGAAAAGACCGTTCTTGGTCTGAAGTGCTACAATTCAGTGCTGGACATTCCGGGAAGCCTCGATCTGGCTCTCATTGCCACACCTGCCAGTTCTTTGAAAACTATACTTGGCGAGTTAGGCGAAAAAGGTGCGGCGGGAGCGGTAGTGCTTGCCGGGGGATTCGGAGAATTGGGAGAAGAAGGGAAAAGATTTGAAGATGAGATAGTGAACCTGGCCGGGGAAAATGGTTTGCGGATCATTGGGCCGAATACACCGGGTATTATCAATATAGATAAAGGCATTAACCTGGCAGGAATAAAAAAGGTGCCACAGGGCAGTATTGCCTTACTGACTCAGAGTGGAAATATTGCTCTTAACTTAATCATCGAAGCCGGACTAAAAAGCCAGACGGGATTTAACTATTATGTGGGCGTGGGCAATGAAGCCGATATCAAGTTTCACGAATACCTGGAATACTTTACCGAAGATCCCGACACAAAAGTCATTCTGATGTATGTCGAAGGACTCAGGGAAGGACGCCGGTTTCTTCAGCAGGCAAGCAGAACTACACAGGTGAAACCAATCGTTCTTTACAAAAGCGGAAGGTCCGCCAAGGGCAGCAAGTCTGCCGGGGCCCACACAGGGGCGCTGGCGGGTATTTCTGAAGTATCGCAATCAGCATTCAGGAGAGCCGGGATCATTGAAGTGGATCATCCCGGTGAAATGTTTCCGGTTGCAGAGTCACTGGCTTTACTTCCTATTTTACAGGATAACTCTATAGCCATCCTTGCCGACGGGGGCGGGCATGCCACCATCGCGGCGGATTACCTGACCGACCTGGGCATCAAGCTCCCGGAGCTTGAAAAGGAAACCAGAACTAAACTCGAGGCTATTCTCCCTCCCAACGCCTCGCTGGCCAATCCCATTGATGTGGCGGGAGGGGCTGACAAGAACCCGGCCATTTTTGCCGACTGTGCCGAAATACTGCTGAATGACAGAAACATACACGGGCTTCTTGTCGTCGGCCTTTTTGGCGGTTATGGCATCCGCTTTGCCAAAAAATTGGGGTTCATGGAAGAGGACGCCGCCCACCGCATGGGAAAACTTGTGGAGAGCAGCCGTAAACCCATCGTGATCCACAGCCTCTATGAATACGCAAAACCCCATTCGCTGGAACTCATGCGATACTATAAAATCCCGGTTTATGATTCCCTGGAGATCGCCTGTAAAAGCGTTGAGGCTCTATCCCTCTATGGAACCTACCGAAGGGATTACTATAAGGAAGGCAGCTTCCAGCTCAACTGGGGGTCGAAGGCAATTCCTGAGGGACAGAGAATCATTGACAGCGCTCTTGCTGAGGGCAGAAAGGCTCTTTTGGAATATGAAGCCAGGAAGCTTTTTAGGCTGCAAGGTGTGCCTATGTTCGAGGATTACCTGGCAACCTCTGAGGATGAAGCGGTTAGATATGCCGAGGAGCTTGGTTACAATGTGGCCATGAAAATTGTGTCACCCGATATCCTGCACAAATCTGAGGCCGGAGGGGTGATGCTGGGCCTGCAAAATGAAGCTGCCGTTCGTGAAGCTTTCAACAAAATAATCAACAGCGGCAAGAAATATGATCCGAAGGCAGACATCAGGGGATGTCTGGTATCACATATGTCTGAGAAAGGAATTGAGCTAGTTATTGGTACAAAAATTGACGATCAGTTTGGCCCTATAGTTATGTTCGGCCTGGGAGGAATCATGGTTTCAATTATGAAAGACGTATCTTTTCGGGTTGTACCGGTCTCTGAATACGGGGCTGCATCAATGATTGATGAGATCAAGTCATCAGTGATATTTGATGGATTTCGCGGGCGCCCGCCATCTGACAAAAAGGCAATTGTTAAATTAATACAGAAAGTCTCGGAGATTGTTCAGGCATATCCTTTAATTCAGGAAATAGATCTCAATCCGGTCATTGTTCATAATGAGGGGTTGACCATAGTTGATGCCAGGATTATTCTCAGTGAGCAAATTGCAGAAAAGCAATAAAAGCTCTTCTCGGATTTAAGTGAAGCAGAAAAATAATCTCAACGAAAAGGATGATACTTGATGGAGACTTCCCAAACAATCGCTGCTCTCGACAGAATATTTAAAGCCGAATCGGTAGCGATTATCGGAGCCTCAAAAGATGAAGCAAAAAGAGGCTACCAGGCCATTAGAATCCTCCTGGACGATAAATTCGATGGCCGCATCTATCCGGTTAATCCGAAGGAAAAAACTATTCTCGGACTGAAATGTTACCGGTCGGTGCTGGATATCCCGGAAAACATCGACCTGGCCCTTGTAACCACACCGGCCCATACGCTTAAAAAGGTCCTCGCGGAATGCGCCGAAAAAGGCGCTGCGGGAGCCGTGGTGATTGCCGGGGGTTTTGGTGAACAGGGAGAAGAGGGAATGCGCTTCGAAGAGGAGATGGTGGCCAGTGCAAAAGGCATACGAATCATCGGGCCGAATACATCCGGGATGATCAGCGTAGCGAAGGGCCTCAACCTGGTAGGGCTGAAAAATGTGCCGCAGGGTTCCATCGCTCTGCTTACTCAGAGCGGCAACATTGCCCTGACCCTGATCACTGAAGCCGGCCTAAAAAGCCAGATGGGTTTCAACTATTATGTGGGCGTGGGCAATGAAGCCGATATCAAGTTTCACGAATACCTGGAGTACTTTACCGAAGACCCCGATACAAATGTTATTCTGATGTATGTTGAAGGGCTCAGGGAGGGACGCAGGTTTCTTCAGCAGGCAAGCAGAACCACGCAGGTGAAGCCAATCGTGCTTTATAAAAGTGGAAGGTCTGCCAAGGGCAGCAAGTCCGCCGGGTCTCACACAGGGGCGCTGGCGGGTATTTCGGAGGTGTCCAGCAGCGCCTTTAAGAGAGCGGGCATCATCACCGTGCAGCATTCCGACGAGATGTTTCCCATCGCCGAGTCCCTGGCCTCTCTGCCGCTGATCGAAGAAGCCTCTATC
>PWUG01000369.1 GCA_003562605.1 Syntrophomonadaceae bacterium
GATTAACCGGTTTGCCAATAAAGTCGGTGGCGCCGGCCAAGAAGGCTTGTTCCATTTCCGCACCTTCATCATAGGCGGTAAATATTAAAACAGGCACATTTTCGCCCCCCGGCAACGTTCGTAAACGTCCACAGGCTTCCAATCCATCCATAACAGGCATGACAATGTCCAGCAAAACAAGATCGGGCTGGGCTTCATTGTAGAGATCCAGCATTGCCCTGCCGTTTTCAGCTTCAAGTAATTCATAGCCGTGAGGAGCAAGGATACTGCGAATCAAGTGCCTGGTTGCACGGTGGTCGTCCGTGATGATGATGACCGGCTTGTCCGGTTGTGAGTTGTCAACAGGCATAATCTGCCGACCTTTCCGGAAATCATATTCTTCCCGCCGCACCGACAGGGGAGGGAGTTCTTTATACCTCAGGTATCATTATATAAATGGGGAATTGGAAATCATGGTAAATTACGAGGCTTCTTTTGACATTCAAGCGCTGGAGCATGTTTTTGCCGGCACGGAAGCAGGGTAATGCTGTTCTGTTTCAACTTTCAATATGCCTGGTCTTGCGGGGGATAAGAATCAATTTGCTCCCTCCATCCGCTGCGGGAAAAGAAATCTTCCATTTGCTTAATTTCGCATTCCAACAACCCAGGCAATGAAGCGGCTTTTTCCAGTTTGTTTTCTTGTGCAAGCTTCTCCAGTTCGCACGCAATCTTGTAAGCGTTTTTCATGCCCAGATTCCCAAGTTCACCTTTAAGACCGTGAGCCACCATTGCGACGGCTGGAGCATCCTTTTTTTCCAGTAATTTTTTTAGCACAAACATATCCTGGTAAAAGTCCTGGAAGAACATTCCCAACAGTTCCTCCAGCAATTCACTGTTTCCCTCCATCCGTTGCAACATCTCCCACGCGTCTACCGGTGGCAGGGCCTTTTGCACGGATTTATCCAACTTTTTTTCCATAACCCTTTCCAGGGCGTAATACAACTCCTCAGTATTGATCGGTTTGGATACATGGTAATCCATCCCTGCCTGCAGACACTTATCCTTATCTATCTGTGTGGCATAGGCTGTTAAGGCAATAATGGGAATATATCCGCCCTTTTTTGCTTCTATCGAGCGAATGTGCGCCGTGGTTTCAAATCCGTCCATCACAGGCATGTGAATATCCATCAGAATAAGATCAAATTGCTGCGATTCGTACATTTCCAGTGCTTCTTTACCATTAGAAGCACTGCTTACGTTGTGACCCTTTTTCTCAAGATAAATCTCTGTCAGTTTTCGGTTCATGGGTTTATCTTCCACTGAAAGTATATTTAACTCACTTTTATTATCTTTCACGAAGATTTGCTCAGCAGGCTGTATTCGGGAAGCTGCCAACCGGGACTCTTTATGCATACCATTTTTCATCTCGGTCAAAGAAAAGGGGATCGTAAAATAAAAAATACTGCCATAGTTCTCCTTACTTTCCACTCCGATGAAACCGCCCATCAAATCCACCAGGTTCTTTGTGATGTGCAACCCCAAGCCTGTACCCTTTTCTTGATAGGATTCTAATTTTTGGCATTGGTAAAAAATATCAAATATTTGATTCATCTTATCGGATGGTATGCCAATCCCGGTATCGCTGATGATAAAGTGAACAAGGGCAACATCCTTAGAGGCAAGTTTTTCTGTTTCCGCTTTTTTATCTAAGCGTACGTTAACAGCCACATTTCCTTTATCTGTAAACTTTATGGCATTCCCAATAAGATTTAGCAATATTTGCTTAATCTTCATAGGATCTCCCATAACAATGTCGGGAATATTGTCATCGAAAGAATAAATTAATTTTAAGCCTTTCTTATTAGCCTGGGGGGTTACGGATAATATGAGCCTTTCTAATAAATGAGATAGATCAATGGGAATCTGGGCTAACTCAAGGGCTTCTGCTTCAATTTTAGAAAAATCTAGTATGTCATTTATCAGTATGATCAGGGAATCGGCCGATTCCCTGATCATACTGATATATTCCATTTGTTCCCGAGAATGGATATGCTCACTTAACAGACCAGCCATGCCAATGATAATATTCATGGGAGAACGGATCTCATGGGCCATTTTGGCCAGGAACCGGCTTTTTGCTAAGTTGGCACGCTCAGCTTCCTCGCTTTTAACACGCGCCAGTCCTTCTGCATGAATAATCTCCTCTGTCCGTTTATGCTCTGTAAGGTCGGTTACCACCATACAGATGTTATCCGGCATATTATCCATCTGCAGGTTAATCAAGGAAAGTTGAACCGGAATCAGGGCGCCGCCATTGCCCACAAGGTCAAGTGTTGCAAGACGCTTCGCACCATTTTCTTCTGGTAATAATTGCTGAAGTTTTCGTTGTCCGCCAGGGGTGATAAAGTCAGTGATCGAGGAGCCAATCACCTTTTCGAGCGGTCGCTTGAGTATTTCGGCAAAGCATTTATTGGCGTAAAGTATTATGCCCTCCCCTGTTATTGTGAGCGCACCCTCGCTCATGTTCTCGATCAATAACCGGTAGGAATGGTCGGCCCCCTTAAGGGTGAAAATTCGCTCACCGTGCACAGTTGAGACAACCAGCGCGTCCACCTGACCGCTTCGGATGGCACGAAGAGTCTCCTCTGCCTCTTCCAACCGGAGGAGAAGGTTGTCATATTCGCACTGTTGTTGAGTTGTCGTTGAAGATTTTTTGGTCATAATCAGGCTACCTTCTCATTTAAGATTAAGGACTCAATCTCTCCCGGACTACCCGGGAACGGAACGTAGATTACAGGTTGTTTTCACTTTTTTGTATATCCATCTCCCTCAGCAAACGCTCTGTATCTGACATATCTCCAATAATGCGTCGCGGTGGGAGGGGCATTTTCTTGATCAACGTAGGTGCAGCGATGATCTCCTCTCCCTCAGCCATGGTTGGCTGCTGGTAGAGGTCAATTACCTCCAGGTTGTAGCGGCCCTGCAGGTGTTTTTCACAGAAGCGCTTGATGTTTTTAACAGCGAGGCCAGAAGCAGGGGTAGTGCCTGCCACATAGAGCTGCAGAATGTAGGTGCTCTTCAACTCAGCATTAGCGCCCTCGATTGCTTCTGTGCTATCGCTTATTTTCTTTTTGATTGTCACCACATCCATCAATAAATTTATGCTGGAAATGAAAATTATTTTTTAGGCTGTAGTTACTTTAATTTACTCATTTTCCCCGCGTGTTTTCATATCCAACCCGACCAGGACACGTTCGGTATTCGACAGGTCGCCGATGATCTTGCGCAGCGGCGGCGGCAGTTTGCGCACCAGGGTGGGGATGGCCAGGATTTGGTCACCGCTTGCCAGTTGCGGGTTCTCCAATAAATCAATCACTTCGATGGTGTATTTTCCCTGCAAATGTGTTTCACAAATAGCTTTTA
>PWUG01000201.1 GCA_003562605.1 Syntrophomonadaceae bacterium
CTTTATATCTTTTGAAATGACCGCGGACAACCGCTGCCTGGTTAATCACCAGGCTTATACCCTGCAGTACCTGATTCACAAACTGGAGAGTATATTCAGCCGGGCTGTGACTGAATATGTGGGCAGGGAATCTGAACCGGTGGAAGGTTCCGCCGAAACTGCAGTAAGTACTCCTCTGGATACCCCTGTGCCACCTCCGGCAGGTGTTGCCTCAAGTCCTTCGGAAAGCAACCCTCTGCCGCCGTCTCCAGATTCTCCTGCTCCTCCGTCCCCGGTTAGTTCCGTTCCACCGGCGATTGAGGGGCCTGCGTTCCCAACAGTAGGTGATTCAACCCCACCCGTTGCGGATATTCCCGTGTCTCCTCCTGTAAGCAGGCCGGTACCGCCTCCCGTAAGTAAGCCGGTCCCACCTTCTGTGCCGCCGCCTACGCAGACTGAACCTGCCCACCGGGCTCCTGCCGGCGATTGGTACCTTAGCCGGGGAGGTAATCAGTACGGACCTTACACTTTTGAGCAGCTGGTCCAGTATGCCAGGCAGGGGAACGTGCAGCCTGAGGACCAGGTTTGGAATCAAAGCATAAGCGGCTGGACCCGGGCCGGAAGTGTAAGGGGCTTATTTTAAAAATCCATCGTTTTGCCTTCTTAACCCTGTTAACGGCGGGCGCGAATCGTTGTCTGATGTTGATTTGATTCCGGTCTAAAACAGTGTTCCAGGTATGCTTTTCGTGCGCAAATTAATAACAGAGCCCGGGTATCCTTAACTTGCATATTTGCAAATCAAAGTTTAATCGCCGTTCCATTCTAGCCCTGAACCAGCGGCCACTTGTCATTAATGAACAGTCGATAACGGTTTGCTTCCCAGAGGTGTACTGTTTGCATTCTTACAGCGGATTGATTCAGACTGCTTCATACCTTCTACTGGAATAGCTTTAGCTGCAGAAGCGCTTGCCAGGTATCAAGACAGGTTATTTACTATAAAAGGCGAATTAGTATTCAGGCAGTTTTTGTTGATTCCATCGCTGTTTAATTTCGGCTCGCATAAAGGGCTGCCTGTAATCTCTTCGGCGCCTTTTACAGGAGGACGATCATGCTAAAAGGTTATTATCGGCTAGGCCGGCCGATTAATGCCCTGGCCGGTGTTTTGGCAGTTTATGTAAGCGCATATGCGGCAGGCGCAAACAACTGGTGGCCCGTTACCTGGGCAGCTGTTACGGTGCTTCTGATCACAGTTTCAACCAACGCCTGGAACGACTACCTGGACATCGAGATAGACAGGATTAATAAACCGGAACGGCCGCTTCCGGCAGGGATAGTCAGTCCCCGCGGAGCGCTACTCTTTTCAATTGCCGGGACAGGATTGTCGCTGCTGATTGCAGCATTAATTAACCTGCCTGCTTTTATCATTGCCCTTGGTTCAAATGTTTTACTCTACCTATACTCATGGAAACTAAAATGTACTGTTCTGGCCGGAAATGCCGCCGTTGGAGCTATTGTCGGCCTCTGCTTCATATTTGGCGGAGTTGCTGCCGGCAACGTGGAGCCTACAGTCATGCTTGCCCTCACCGTTTTCATTGCTATAATGGGCCGGGAAATCTTAAAAACCATGGCCGATTACGGGGGGGATTTAGAGCATAACTGCACAACAATATCAACTGCCTGGGGCAGGGAAAAGGCCGGGCTTTTTGCAGTTATATTTTTCGCTGCCGCTGCTATTATGATGGCGGTTTTGTTTTTTACCGAATCATATGGTCCGGTTTACCTGATTATTATTTTGCTGGTTAAGTGGCCCCTATATGCCTATGTAGGGTTACAGGCAAGAAAGTCCCGGTCCGGCAACTCGCTGGAAAAGGCCAGTACGCTTCTAAAGTATGGTTTTTTCGCCTGGTTTGTGGCCGTGGTGCTTGGTGTAGCACTGGGAGGGTAAGCTGTTTTTCAGGAGTGCCGGATAGAAGGGTAAGAATCAGCTGAACTGGGCCAGCAGGTAGATTACAGTAGTGGTGGCAATGGGTACGGTCAGATCATCCATGGTTGAAGGTGAAACCAGCTCTATCAGGGTTGCCGCTAACGATGTCATTAGTGAATAGAGGAAGATCAGCTGCATGGTCAGTTCCTGCTGGCTGATTGTATTGATCAGGCCAAAATATGAGAAAGCGGCAAAACAAAGGATAAAAGCGGAAGCAAAGAAGACAAGCGACCCTTCCAGGGTTCGCACGGTTCCGGTGTAAGGGAGGTCTATTTTTATCCTCCCATATTTTTTGCCCACCATAGAGGCGAGAGAATCGCTGATGATCATGATCAGGATCCCACAGATAGGAAAATAAAGCTGATCGGGAGCCAGGAAGATGAAAACGGTAAAAAGCACTGTTATAGATGTGCAGTAGTAAAAAGGGCCCTGCAGGCGCCCTACAGCTTCTTCGGCTTCTTCGCCGATCGATTCATACAGTTCCTGCAGCTGCTTTACGGAGCTGTCCCGGGAACTGAAATAGACGGCAGTTGTCAGTGTAATGGCAATGAAGATTGCGTAGAGGGGAAGGATGAAAAAAGGAACAATCAGGACAATGAGGCCTGTAAAGAGATGGACTGATTTCCTGGCGATAAATTTGGAGATGATATTATTTTTCTTTAAATAGACCGGGATAAGGATCGTTAGGATAATATAACCGTATGCGATGCCAATTAGGGTTAAATCGTACAAAAAATGGTCTAATGAGTATGTGGCTATTATCTCTGATATGTGCGACATTGATTGCTCATATACCTTTGCGGCTAAAGGCTTTATGCTGGTACCGGCAGATATATGCTTCTCCTTTTTGCTTTTGACATACTTGCATTTGTATATACTGTTAAGTATAACCAATTAGGGTCGTATGTCAAGAAACCATATGAGAAAAATAGCTGGTAAATATTCATGCAATTTGCAATATGTGTTATAATTAGAGTGTGAGTCATCATTGATACAGGAGGAGATATTTAAATGAAAATTCTGGTTTGCACCGATGGTTCCGAGCATAGCCTTAAGGCGCTGGAAAAAGCGGCGATGATCGGCGAAGGTTGTAATGTGGAAGAGGTTGCTATTATTCATGTTCATGATGGCACTGCCGACATATCTTTATATTCCCAGGAGAACCTTTCCTCAACCCAGCAGGTAGAACGGGTTAGAAAAATGATTGAAAAACATGAGGAGGAAAGCAAAAAAGTGCTCCCCCAGGCCTTAAAAGTATTCGAAGGCAGGAACATTAAGGTACGCACAATATACGAAGAAGGCCATCCTGCCCATACCATTGCCCGGGTTGCCGAGGAAGAAGGATTTGACATGGTTGTTATTGGCAGCAGGGGTTTAAGCGGTTTGAAAAAAATGTACCTGGGCAGCGTTAGCAACGCTGTCATGCAGGAAGCGAAAA
>PWUG01000171.1 GCA_003562605.1 Syntrophomonadaceae bacterium
AGGTGGCAAAAGGGTTATAAACTAGTTAAATCTGTTAATGTGATTAAATTTTATACCTGTAGTTTTTAATTAACGGTTGTCACATGTAAAAGGATCGGATGGGTTATTTAAAAAAGAATAAAACAGCTAGAAAGGGGTGCTGGAAGGTTCATTATTTGTAGAACCTGCTAAAGATGATAAAAATAAAAAACGACAATATTAAGAGTGAAAACGAAACTAGTGAAAAGAATTTAATAGTTTCAACCAAAAAAGAATCTGAGGAAAACTGTAATGGTTATTGTGAGGTTAAAGTTGAGGGATTAAATTTTTATTATGGTGCGGCCCAGGCACTATTTGGTGTGAATATCACGGTTGAGGAAAAGGGAGTGGCTGCCTTGATCGGCCCATCCGGCTGTGGGAAGTCGACTTTTCTACGGGTTTTAAATCGCATGAATGACTTGATCCCCGGTACAAGACTGGAAGGAAAGATCACTGTGCATGGTGAGGATATATATGATCCTTCAACAGATGTAGTAAAGCTGCGGAAAAAAGTAGGAATGGTTTTTCAGCAGCCCAACCCCTTCCCCAAAAGCATTTTTGACAATATTGCTTACGGGCCGCGTATTGACGGTCAGAAAAACAAAGCAATTTTAAGCGAGATAGTAGAAGAAAGCTTAAAAGGCGCTGCATTGTGGGATGAAGTTAAAGATCGCCTTCATGAACCGGCTCTTGCCCTGTCAGGCGGCCAGCAGCAAAGGCTTTGTATTGCCAGGGCCCTTGCAGTGCAGCCGAGAATTCTTTTGATGGATGAACCGACATCAGCAATCGATCCTATTGCCACCCAACGCATAGAAGATTTAATCAGGGATCTCTGTAATGAATACACTATCATTATAGTAACTCATAATATGCAGCAGGCTGCGAGGATCTCTGACTATACCGGTTTCTTTCTCCAGGGTGAAATGGTTGAGTGGGGCATAACATCTCAGCTCTTTACAAAGCCTGAAGATCAGAAAACAGAGGATTATATCACCGGACGTTTCGGTTAAGCCCTCTAAAAGGAGTGATTTACATGGTTAGTTCTGAGTTTACTGAGCGAAAAGTAGTCTATGAAGAAAAAATGGGCCATCTGCAGGAAAGGTTGCAGTACATGGGCAGCCTGGTAGAAGATTCTATTGCCCGCTCAATAGAGGCGCTAAAAAGGCAGGATATGAATCTAGCACAGGCAGTTATTGATGCCGATGACATAATTGATGATTTGGAAGAGGAAATTGAGGAAAAGTGCCTGGAGGTAATTGCTACACAACAGCCGATGGCCAAAGACCTGCGTCGTGTCGCCACTCTCTTTAAAATGGTAAACGATCTTGAGCGGATGGCAGACTATGCTACAAGTATTGCTAAAATAACCCTGCGCATTGCTGATCAACCCTTAATTAAACCCCTGGTTGACATACCGCGTATGGCTATCTTAAGCCAAAAAATGGTGAAGCAATCTTTAGATGCCTACGTGCGGCAGGATGTTGAACTGGCAGCAGCAGTCGGACAGGATGATGATGAGGTAGATAATTTGTTCGGACAAATATTTCGAGAGCTGCTGACGATAATGATGGAAAATCCTAAGACGATTACCCAGGCGACGCATTTGCTCTTTGTCGGCCGCTGGCTGGAGCGCATATCCGATCATGCCACTAATATAGCTGAAGAGGTAATTTTCCTGGTAACAGGAGAGAAAAAAAATCTGAATGAATAGATGCAGAGGATTCAGAAACCGCAGGCACTCCACCCGGAGCAGGTTTAAACTTCGTGGAGCCCATTAATTAAATAAAGCGCTTTTCCGTTGGGCTGTATTGCGCCGATTAATCTAAAAGAGGCAGCATTGCAAGCTAAATTAGTTCGTTCATTTAACAATAATAAAGCGTCACAACCTCCGCAATTGTTAGTTCAACAAATAAATATATGAGCTATAGACTATTTGTTCAGCAAATTGAATTGGAAACACAGACTTGACATCGGGAAAACGGTTTCCTATAATTTATGCAGCAGGAGGTTAATACCTTATGCCGACTACTATTGATCAGGTAGCAAAAAGAGCTGGTGTTTCAAAAGCGACTGTCTCACGTGTAATGAATAACTCCAAACCGGTCAGTGCGGAGACCCGCCTCAGGGTGATTCAGGCTATAGAAGAACTCAAATTCAAACCGAATCCGGCTGCAAGAACTTTGGTTAATAAAAGAAGTCGCACCCTTGGAGTTGTAGTAACCGATATTTCAAACCTTTTTGTTTCAGTTTTAGTCAAGGGCATTGAAGAAATTGCTTTCAGCAGCGGTTATAATATATTTATTTGTAATTCACACGCTACTGTCGAAAAAGAAATCGAAATACTGATGATGTTAAAAGACAAACGTGTCGACGGCATCATTTTTTTAACCTCACAATTAAGGGAAGAACATAAGCATTTTTTCAGAGGTTCTTCACTGCCTGCTGCTCTTGTTAATGTCAGCTGTGATGAAGACAAGTTAATTGTTATCCGCATCGATAACCAAAAAGCATCTTATGATATGACCAGCTATTTCATGAAGAAGGGATACACCCGGATCGGCATGATCCTTGCCCCGCTTGAAGATTATTATTCCGGAAGGGAAAGGTTTCTTGGTTACCAGCTGGCGCTTAAAGATTTTGGTGTTCAATTTAGGGATGATCTAGTAAAGACAGGTTTTCTGGAAGCCATGAATGGTTACCTGGTAACTTGTGATATGATAAAAAACAAGACAAATTTTGAAGCGCTTTTTGTAGCCTGTGACCTGATGGCTTTTGGAGCAATAAAAGCGCTTATCGATAATGGATTCAGGGTTCCGGAAGACATTGAGGTGGCAGGTTTTGATGATGTACCGATGGCTTCTTTTTATCATCCAACCCTGACAACAGTGAAACAGCCTATAGAAGATATGGGCAGGCTTGCTGCTGAGAATTTAATCAAGTTAGTCGAAGGAGAGGATATTGAGCAGTGGGAAGTTGTTTTACCCCATAAAATTATTCTTAGAGACAGTACGGCAAAATAGAATATGTAATAACATTCTGTTAAGGAGGAGTTAGAAAATTTACTGTGAAATTTCTGAACTATGAACATTCACCAGCTTATCCACTAAATCCATGGCAAATTACCGAAGAGAGTTTTCCATCAAAAAAAAACAGGCTCGGTGAGACCATATTTGCCCTTGGCAACGGCTATATTGGTATCCGGGGCAGTTTTGAAGAAGGTCTCAACCGGAATACATCCCGATCAATAGACGGGATTTATTTGAATGGTTTTTATGAATCTGTGCCGATACCACATGCTGAAAGAGGCTATGGTTATGCACAGAATACCCAAACCATGCTAAACGTTACCGACAGTAAAATTATTGAGTTATA
>PWUG01000265.1 GCA_003562605.1 Syntrophomonadaceae bacterium
AAAGATCAGAACTGAAGCCCGAACAAATCGACGAAGTAATCCTGGGAAACTGTATCATGAGATATGATGAAGCCAATATTGCCCGTATGGCAGCGATAAAAGCCGGCATACCCCTTGAAACCCCGGCCTTTACTATTCAAAGGCAATGCAGTTCCGGTATGCAGGCGATCGTAAGCGGTTTTCAAGAAATTGCCTTGGGAGATACAGAAATTGTTGTGGCAGGCGGCACGGAAGGAATGAGCTCTGCTCCGTATGCTCTAAAAGATGCACGTTGGGGGAAGCGCCTACAGCACGGTGAAATGACGGATGCGCTCTGGGAGCTGCTCCACGACCCCAACTATAAAGTTATCATGGGTGTGACCGCAGAAAACTTGGCTGAAAAGTATAATATTTCCCGGGAGGAACAGGATGAAGTTGCCTTAAGAAGCCATGTAAATGCAGCCCAGGCGATGGAAAAAGGTTTTTTAAATGGCCAGATCATACCGTTTGAAATCACTAGCCGAAAAGGAATTAAAATTGTTGATAAAGATGAACACCCGCGGGCTAACTTAACAATGGAAGATTTGGCCAAGCTGCCTCCCGTGTTTAAGAAAGAAGGAACTGTAACTGCGGGTAATTCTTCAGGACTTAACGACGGTGCTGCCGCAGTGGTATTAATGAAAGAATCCAAGGCCCGGGAACTGGGCATTAAACCCCTTGCCCGCATCGTATCCTATGCTTGGGCAGCCGTTGAACCTTGGTTAATGGGTTATGGGCCGGTGCCGGCGACTCAAAAATTACTTAAAAAAGCGAACATCTCCTTGGATGATATCCAGTTAATCGAGTTAAACGAAGCCTTCGCAGCGCAATACCTGGCCTGCGAAAAACTGCTCGGTTTAAACAGGGACATTGTTAATGTAAATGGCAGCGGCATCGGATTGGGGCATCCCGTAGGCGCAACCGGTGCCAGGATAACGACTTCATTAATTTATGAGCTTAAAAGAAGAAATCTCAACCTTGGCATGGCTTCTCTCTGTGTTGGCGGAGGAATGGGTATGTCAATTTTAATTGAAAACTGTCCATAAGTTAGTATTAGCCCTTCGTGGTGAGGATGTAATACATTTTCTAAAGGGAGAGATAGCGGGTGGAAATTAAAAGATTAGGTGTAGTTGGAGCTGGTTTAATGGGCAGCGGTATAGCTCAAGTCGCAGCACAGGCAGGTTACGATGTACTTTTAAACGATGTGGAAACAAAACTTATTGAAAAAGGTCTAAAAGGCATCGAAAAAACCTTGTCACGTGATGTCGAAAAAGGGCGCCGAACAAAAGAAGATATGGGAGCTGTCCTGGGCAGAGTTTCCATTACCACGAACCTGGAACACCTGGCAGATGTGGACATAGTCATAGAAGCCATCTTTGAAAACATGGAGGCTAAAAAAAACCTGTACGCCAGGCTGGAACAAACCTGCAAACCGGATACGATACTGGCATCAAACACGTCCGGTCTGAGCATTACAGAAATTGCTTCTGCCACAAAAAGGCCGGATAAAGTGGTCGGTATGCATTTTTTTAACCCGGTGCCTGTAATGAAGCTGGTAGAAGTTATCAAGGGAAGCGACACGTCAGAAGACGTGTTTAGTTTGGTCATGGATGTATCACGCAAGCTGGGCAAAGAACCGATTGCCGTGGAGGAAGCACCGCTTTTTGCAGTTAACCGCATCCTGGTGCCCATGATCAACGAAGCAATCTTTGTTCTACAGGAGGGAATTGCCAGTGCAGAAGATATTGACAAGGGCATGGTGCTCGGGGCAAACCACCCTATCGGGCCGCTGGCTTTGTCTGATCTGATTGGTCTTGACACACTGCTTATGGTTATTGACACGCTACACAAAGAAACCGGTGATTCCAAGTATCGAGCTTGCCCGCTGCTGAGAAAACTGGTAAGAGCAGGACACTTTGGCAGAAAAACAGGCCGGGGTTTTTATCAGTACAATTAAAATGGGAGGTTAAAAAAGATGAATTTTTCGCTCACAGAAGAACAGATGACCATGCAAAAAATGGCCCGGGATTATGCAGAAAACAAGATTGAACCCGTTGCGGCGGAGTATGATGAGAGAAATGAAGTACCCATGGAATTGCTACAAGATATGATTATGCAGGGATTTAGCACCATGACGGTTCCCCAGGAATACGGTGGGTCCGGGCTGGACATGATCACGGCCTGTTTAGTTATAGAAGAGTTAGCCAGGGGTTGTGCCGGCATAACCACTGGGGCTGCAGCCAATTCTCTTGCTTCCTATCCCATCGTCATTGGTGGAAACCATGAACAAAAAAAGAAGTTTTTAACTCCCTTAAGCGAGGGCAAGTTTGCGGCGTTTTGCTTAACAGAACCGGGAGCGGGTTCCGATGCAGCCTCTGTGGCAACTGTAGCCCGCAGGGAGGGCGATGAGTATGTTATCAATGGCAGCAAGTGTTTTATCACGAACGGGGGCTTTGCAGATATCTATACCGTATTTGCCACCGTGGATAAAAGCAAGGGGCTCAAAGGCCTTACTGCAATTGTGGTTGAAAAAGGAACGCCAGGACTTTCCGCCGGTAAAAAAGAGAACAAAATGGGCATACGCGCTTCCAACACGTCAGAAGTCTTTTTTGAAGACGTTCGTGTGCCTGTTAGCAACAGGTTGGGTGAAGAAGGAGAAGGCTTCAAGATAGCCATGACCACTCTGGATATTTCTCGACCCATGGTAGGTGCCATGGCCCTAGGTGTGGCCAGAGCGGCTTATGAAAAAGCTTTGAAATATGCGAAGGAAAGACAACAGTTTGGCCGCCCCATTGCCCAGTTTCAGGCTATCCAGTTCAAGTTGGCCGACATGGCCATGGAAATTGACGCCGCCAGGCTCTTAATCCACCGGGCAGCATACATGGTTTCTCAAAAAGGGGTGCGTTTTTCCACGGAATCGGCCATGTCCAAGTGCTTTGCCGGTGATATTGCCATGAGGATAACCGTAGAAGCCGTGCAGGTACACGGAGGTTACGGGTATTCCAAGGAATACCCCTTGGAAAAATACATGCGTGATGCCAAAATCATGCAGATATACGAAGGCACCAACGAGATACAAAGAATCGTCATTGCGCAAAACTTGCTGCGTTAAAAGTGTCCATCAAAAAGGGCACGCGCTTTCCTGGAAAAGCGCGTGCCCTTAACCTAATAACTGGCATTATTAATTCTTCAAAAATAAGATTACGAATAGACTTCTTTAATAGTTGATAAAAAGGGGGAATGAAAGTGGCTAAGGAATTTCCTCTTGAAACTAAAGGGTTTAATCCTTTTGGTGAATTGATAGGAATTAAATTCACCAAATGTGAGATTGGTTTTAGTCGAT
>PWUG01000205.1 GCA_003562605.1 Syntrophomonadaceae bacterium
GACGAACTGGTGCAGGCAGGAATAATTGACATGAATACAGAAAGTTATCAATATATTTCCTCCGGCTAAAAGAATTTCATGAAAGGAATGACTAAAGACATGCGAAGAAGGGCACTGATTACAGCAGTGGTGCTGACCGTGTTTATTCTTGTCGGCGGCCTGGTTTTTGCGGGCCACAGCATTTCCATCGTTATTGACGGCAGTGAAATCGAAACCGACGTAGCACCCCGGCTGGTGCAGGATCGCACCCTAGTCCCCATTCGGGTAATTACTCAGCACTTCGGGGCTGACGTGGGTTGGGTGCCCGATACCATGACCGTGGAAATCACTTCCCCCTACCAGCATTTTATGAAAGGATACGGGGAGAAGGGAATGTATATCATGCAGGCCGGCGACGTTTTATCCATGGTCAACGCGGGTACGGCCGTGGTTATGGACGTGCGCTCCGATGCCTTAAGAAAACACAGCTTTATCGCCGGTTCCATGCACATTCCCATGGGTATGCTTTTAGAGCGTTTAGGCGAGCTCCCCGATAACAAAGCTGTTGCCGTTTACTGCGCCAAGAATATCAACGCCTCTTATGCCGTGACGATTTTGAACATGCTGGGCTACGACGCTTATCTCCTGGAGGACGGCATGAACGCCTGGAGAGCGGCGGGCGGGCGGATTACCCTTTGCCGGGTCTGATGATAAACACGCCGGGCCGTTGGCCCGGAAAGGCATAATATATTTGTGGACCACCACTTCGCTCCGGTGACGCTTGAACCGTCCCACTTTGCGCCGCTCAGTGTAATATTTTGCTGTAGTACCGGGTTTTTTCCTACAAGATCCACATCCACACATTGAGCTTGAAGTAGACCATCAGGAATAAGTACACCAAAAAGGCGGCCCAGACATAAACCAAGACCCTTCGGCCTACCAGATGCCTGCGCCTCCAGACGAAATAGAGCATCAGCGGGATTAGAACAACTTTGATTAGGCGGAAATAGGGCGTATGGACAACCAAATCCATGACCGGGTTCAGCTCCCGGTAGCCCATCCGAAGGGCCAGCAGGGTGAGCATGTAGTCGGCGGCGTTAAAGGCGGCCGTGCCGATGAGCAGGTAGCGCAGGGTGCGGTCATTGCATTGGTCAGTGTAATTTTTCTGATCTCCTGTACCCGCTTTTCCCGGTTAAAGCTTAGAAAGTCGTTTTTATCACCTTATTATCCTGCATGATGCGGGACAGGAGGGTGCATGCTTCTGCCCTGGTCAGGGCTTTCTGCGGTTCAAATCCCCTGTCGGTGCCGCGCATGTATCCAAGCTCCACGGCAATGGCCACATGATTCCTCAGTTCAGGAGATATTTCCCCCTGGTCGGGGAACTGGTTTAGCAGGCTGAGATTAGCCGGGGTATCTCCGTAACCTTTGGCCTTAACGATGGCTACAGCCACGTCCTCCCGTACGGCTTTTCCACCAGGATCAAAGGAGTATTCTCCGGTTCGGGTGTTCAGGTAGCCTGTCAGGTAGTTCCTGGCCGACTCCACCACCTCGTAGGCCCAGTGGTCCGTGCCCACATCGGTGAAGGTAGGAGTAACGGGCCTGATGGTTTCCAGTTCCAGGGCCAGAACCATAATCTTGGCAAACTCCGCCCGGGAGATGGTGTTGTTGGGCTTAAAGGTACCATCGGGGTAGCCGCTTAATATACCCCTTTCCACCATGTACATGATGTCATCATGAGCCCAGTGGTCCGGGGATAGGTCGGAAAATACTGTTTTGGCGGGAGGTGCAGGCGCCTCGACTACGCTGATAAAATGTTGTGAGATTCGGGTCCCCCTGACGGGCCTGCCGGTGCCTCCGGCAAATCGCTTACCCGTTGCCGACCCATGGATCCTAAAAGAAAAAGACGTGGCATTTTCTGGAATAGTTCCGGTAAAGTAAAACTCCTGGGGAACTCCAGGGGTCAATATTATAGGATCCACCGCTTTGCCGTCATCATCGTATCTAGTATCCCATAGTTTAGCAGTATCTCTGGTCCCCGGTCCAAATCTGTAACCAGCATCCATCCACATACCTCCCCAGTCAATCCACTCAAGGGCTTGAACAAGAACTGTCCCGGAAAGGGTGATCGTGCCAGGATGTACTTCTCCACTATAACTACGCCTGTGTTGTGAGCCATCGTCGTGATCCAAATGAACATCCCAAGATACGCCGCTCACAGCTGGCCCGCTAAATTCGTAGTTGATCGTAACCCCTTGAAAATCAGTTGTGCCCCTTATTACAGCTTCGGCAGGTGACACAGTGCTCAACAACAGGCCGCTAGCAGAAAAAAGAAGGACTGCTATAGATAACAATACACTTTTTCCCCAATTGTTCATCTTTGTTCCTCCTCGTAATCTGGATTCTGGTTCAACCCCAAAAAACTATTTTTTAAGACCATTATAAGCCTATGTAGCAGCAATAACTCCTCACAGCAGAGACAAAACCCCGGAAATAAGCTACATTGATATTAGTGAGATTGCTGTAAACGGTGATTCCACTGCAAAAACTCCAATGATTTTAGCATTCCCTGTAGAACTTAATATATTAATACAAACAATTAAGCGTAAAGCTGAGATTAGTTGCTCCAGGAGGTGCAAAACAGATGTTCAAAGAAAACAACGGTCATTTTTAGCAAGAATTGACCAAAGATATCGCTGCGACTTCCCTGCAATCTGCCTACGACCCCGACGCCACCTTCTGGAACAAAAACGGCAAGGTGAACAAAGGCTACATCTTTAACATGGCGGAAACCTGTGCCGACGAGAATCCTTTTCAGCTGGTGACAGACTATACTACGAAAAACAGCAGCACCGCTGATACAGAAATCGTGTTAGAACTTCTACCGTAAATCAAAGAGAACACCGAGCTCAAAGACCTCTATGTTGACGGCAGCTGGGGGAGGCGGGGCTGTTTTTGCATTCCCCCAAAAAAGCTTATTAATTTAACAATGCTCAGCAATAGAGCAGATATTTTTTGAACACCTCCCTTCCGTTAGAAGGATATTATAAGCTCTTTGCTTAATATTAACGAATTCAATATTATCCTTACTAATTCCTGCAGATGGGAAAAATATTTTTGTATATTTAGAATTGAGCAGCATCTCTACATCACCCACATCCACACATGCAGCTTGAAGTAGACCATGAGGGATAAATACACCAGGAAGGCGATCCAGGCGTAGAGCATGATCCGCTGCCCGACAAGATAACGCCTGGCCCAGACGAACTGGTGCAGGCAGGAATAATTGACATGAATACAGAAAGTTATCAATATATTTCCTCCGGCTAAAAGAATTTCATGAAAGGAATGACTAAAGACATGCGAAGAAGGGCACTGATTA
>PWUG01000318.1 GCA_003562605.1 Syntrophomonadaceae bacterium
CGGGTTTTACTTTATCGACGGCCCGACTCTTGAACCAGGGTGACCGAAATCTCGATGATGTTGTACTGTTTAAGGCCCGGGCTATAGTTGTAGTAATTTTCTGGTTCTGAGAGTAATTTTAGAGCCAGATTGGTGTCTTTAAAAATAGCCATTGAAGGTTATTCGCCTCAAATTAGCCAGTTAGCTTATTTTGAGGTTTTTTAAAAAAGGTATTTGCGGAATTCCTGAAAGGAAGCTCAATTAGCTTGACAGAGCCTGCCCGTTATATTAGAATGTAGGTTGTGGCTTCATTGGAAGAGGTAAAAGGAGAGGGTAGAAATGCGCACTACTTATATGGCAAAAAATGAAGAAATAAAACGTAGCTGGTATATCATCGATGCCGCCGGGCGCCCCCTGGGCAGAGTGGCAACGGAAGTAGCCCGGTTATTAAGAGGAAAACATAAACCGGAGTTCACTCCGCATCTCGACACAGGCGATCACGTCATTGTTCTGAATGCCGGTCAGGCAGTTTTGACCGGGCGCAAGCTGGAGCAAAAATATTATTATCGTCACTCGGGGTATCCGGGCGGGTTGAAAAAAATCGATTATGCTACCTTAATGGATAAAAGACCCGAACATGCAGTATACATGGCGATTCGCGGTATGCTCCCCCATAACAGACTGGGTCGGGCCATGCTTAAAAAATTACGAGTTTATAGAGATGACCAGCACTCTCACCAGGCTCAGCAACCAGAGGCATGGCGGGAAGGGCCGGATGAAAAAGCGGAAGGAGGCCCTGGCTCTTGAGTGAAGTACAATATATTGGAACCGGGCGCCGTAAAGAATCGGTAGCAAGAGTACGTTTGCTTCCGGGCGGCGGCAGGATCGTAATTAATGGAAAAGAAATGGACCAGTATTTTGGCTTAGAAACGCTGAAACTAATTGTCAGGCAGCCGCTGGTTGCCACGGAAAACGAAACTCGCTTCGATGTCATAGCCAAGGTTGAAGGAGGCGGTTTTTCGGGTCAGGCTGGGGCAATCAGACATGGTATTGCCCGTGCACTGCTGCAGGCTGATGGCGAATACCGGCCGGTATTGAAGAAAAACGGTTATCTTACACGCGATCCGCGGATGAAGGAACGTAAAAAATATGGCTTGAAAAAAGCCCGCCGTGCTCCCCAGTTTTCCAAACGGTAAAATTTTTACCCTCATCAATAATATTACAGACCCGCCTCGAGCGTTAAAAAAACGTAAACGGTGGGTTTTTAGTTTTGTGTACTATATCTGGTTAAAACAATTACCGGATTCAATTTCGCGGATATTAAAGCAGAAATCACTGCTATAATAGATCATAAACAGCTTTATCAATAGCTTGTAAAAGTAAGGGGAGTTGAACGGCAGTGAAAGAGGTCAGAGAAAGCGTCTGGTTTATCGAGGCAGAAAACAAAGGGCGTTACCCTTATGCCAACTCCCTATATCTTGAAGGGGAAGAAAACTTGCTTATTGATACCGGAGCCGGCCCGGTTTTAGAAGAACTGGCTGGAAGAACCAGGCGTGTAGTCTTAAGCCACTATCACCGCGACCACCTTACATCCAATAAACTTTTTAAAGGAGCGTCTTTTTCGATCCACAAAGCTGACGCCACCGCGGTAGAATCCCTGGAAGGCTTTTACCGCCTGAGCGGACTTAGCCAGGTTGAAATCGAAGCCTTCCTGGAGATAGTCAAACAGGTTGACTTTTCACCAACCCGGATTGATTGCTACTTTGAAGATGGTGATTATTTTGATCTTGGCAAACTGAAGATGAAAGTTATCCATCTGCCCGGGCATACCCCCGGTCACTGCGGCTTCCTGGTAGAAAAATACAACCTCGTTTTCGCTGCTGATGTTGATTTGACCCGCTTCGGGCCCTGGTACGGCAACCCTTCCTCCGATTTGGATCAATTCCGTTCCTCGATCCGCCGCCTGCGTGACCTGAAGCCCGAGCTGTTAATTACCGGGCACTGTCTGCCTGTCACAAAAAATATTGATCAAAAATTGGCCGCTTACGAAGCAGTCCTTGACCGGCACGATGATGCAATCGTCAAAGCCTTGAAAAAAGAACCGGCTACTCTCAAACAGTTAACTGACAAAAAAATAATTTATCGTCGGCATCATGGCCAGGAAGTACTGCGTTTTTTTGAGCAGACTATGATCCAAAAGCATTTAGAAAGCCTGTTTAACAGAGAAATAATTGCTAAAACGAAGGATGGTCTCTATGAGGCGCTATAATCAGTAGTTATATGTTTCATTGCTTAGTTGTCAAACTGAACAATCTCAATTATAATGAGTTTAAGGCAGGGTAAAAAAGATTCAGTATTTATGGGCTGCCTGCAGCACGTCCGGGAGGTTATAAAACCGGAATAGCTAAAAAAGAAGGTAATGGCGATGAAGATTAAAAACTACATTGAACAAAAATTAAGCCAGGGTGCCGTTCACATCACCCTGATTGATCCTTCGCGACAAGCTCCTGAGGCAGCCGGTAGGCTTGCCGAGACCGCCCAGGATGTTGGAAGTGACTTGATATTTGTCGGTGGTTCGTCGGGAGTCACCCAGCATACCCTTACCGAGACGGCTGAGGCGGTGAAGCAGCAGGTATCGATTCCGGTGCTTTTTTTCCCGACGGGTACTGATTCAATTAGCTTAAATCTGGATGCTTTTCTATTTTTGAGCCTGCTTAACTCCCGTAACTCACAGTTTGTAAGCGGTACTCAGTCAAAGATTGCATCGGTTTTAAAACGTCTTGAAATCGAAATCTTATCGATTGGTTATATCCTCGTTGAACCGGGGATGAAGTTAGGTGAAATCGGTGAAGCCGACCTTGTTGCCCGCGATAACTTCTGGCAGGCGATCGGTTATGCCCTGGCCGCCGAGTTCATGGGCATGTCTTATGTCTATTTAGAAGCAGGCAATGGGGCAGCTCAACCTGTTCCGGCAGGAATGATTCGGGCTGTGAGGCGGGAACTTTCAATACCGCTGATTGTCGGAGGCGGTATTCGCACCGCCATTGATGCCCGTCGGGTCCGCCAGGCAGGAGCAGACATAGTTGTTACCGGCACCGTCATCGAAGCTGCCGGTTATCGAGAACGATTGCGCTCTATCCTGAGTGCGCTAAAGGATTGAAAAAGCGGACTTCGGGTTTAAGAAATTTTAAAGCATGATTCACAATTAACAGGCAAGATAATTTTTTAGATGGATATTAGAAAACAGGAGGGAGACTTCCTGTTTTTTGCTGCATGTTTTCTTATGGTAATGATAATAAATTCATATAATCTAACTCATGCTTCTTACCCCTACCTGGCACACTCACCGCCGCGGCCGCTGACAGTCTCCAGGGCGTGGTCGAGCACCGGTGTAAGCACAGCTAAACATTCGGCAACTGCTTTCGGGCTGCCGGGCAGGTTAACGATTAGGGTTGAACCGCTGATCCCGGCCACTCCACGTGAGAGCATTGCTTTGGCAGTCGCCGCGGCAGTTTCCCGGCGAATTGCTTCGGCGATCCCGGGGACCAGGCGATCTACAACATCCAGGGTGGCTTCAGGAGTGAAATCGCGTGGGCTCATTCCGGTCCCACCGGTAGTAAAAATAGCGTCGACCTCCTTGCTAACCATATCCAGCAAAACTTTGGCAATGGCAGTGCGGTTGTCAGGAACGATAACCCGGTCGATCACATCACCCCAGGGCAAAAGGATTTTGCTAACTGCAGGACCGCTTAAATCTTCACGTTCGCCACAAGCCCCTTTATCGCTGGCCGTAATTACACCAAAGCGATAAGAATTCTTGATCTCCAGCCCATCACCGACCCTAATCTTTCCTCCGAGCAGGACCTCGGCAAAAATTCCTTCCCGCGGCATAACGCAGTCTCCAGCCTGGTAGTAAATCGCACAGCGGTCGTGGCATTCCTTGCCAATCTGTGTTACCCTTAAGATTGCCTCTGGCCCTGCCTGAAGCCTTGTTCCGATCGGCAGGCTAACCAGGTCAATTCCGGTCGTAGTCAGATTTTCGGCAAAATCGCCCGGGCCAACATCCAGACCTTTTTCAGTCATCTTGGCGATACTTTCCTCAGCCAGCAGGCTTACCTGGCGGTGCGCAAACCCGGCATGGGCATCACCTTTAAGGCCCTGGTCTTTAATTAACAAGCTTTCACCAACATTTTTTTTACGTTCACTTTTTTTTGCGCTGGTGCATACGGCAACAATTTCAGCCATTAAATCTGCTCACGGCGATAATGACCGGAGCGCCCTCCCTTCTTCTCAACCAGACGGATATTTTGGATAACCATGTTTTTATCAACGGCTTTGCACATATCATAGATTGTCAGGGCAGCCACGCTGACTCCGGTTAGCGCTTCCATTTCCACTCCGGTTTGTCCGGTCAGCTTAACCCTGACCCTGATTTCAATTTTTGAATCATCTTTAACCGGATCAAATTCGACATCCACCCCCGAGATGCCAAGCGGGTGGGCCATCGGAATCAGGCGGCCGGTTTCTTTTACCGCCATCACTGCTGCAACCTGGGCCACTCCCTGGACATCCCCCTTGGCCATGCTGCCGGTCATGATGCGGGCCAGAGTTTCCGGGGTCATGGTGATTTCACCCCGGGCGTATGCTTCGCGGAGGGTCTCTCCCTTGCCCGATATATCGACCATCTTTGGCCGTCCCGAAACGTCGAAATGGGTAAATTCACCTGAAGTTGACTTGGTCTCAGTTTTTGAACTGAAAAAGCGGTTAATAATAAAATCAGCCAGCCCGGTGCTGTCTTCAAGATTAATAACCGGGACATCAAGGTTCAGGTCATCGCAATCGGTAACGACGGCGATTGTGTTAAAAGGCAGAAGCGCTTCCCGGTTTAGTGCACCGCGTACGACCTCGATTTTCGGGTTTTTACTTTTTTTGTTTCCTTCTATAATTATCAGGTCCATATCCCGAAGCATTTCGGCAGCGGCGTCATTTCCGCTTTTACTGCTGTTCGAACCGATTAAGATATAGCTGTCAGGAGTCGTCAGGCCGGAAACTTCGGCGCCGGCTTTGGTAAAGCGCCAGCTGTCCTTGCCGGGCAGGTCTAAGTCGTAGTGGTGAAGATGGCCTTTAAGGGCAGCCACGCGTAGTCCGCGATGCTTAAGTACAGGCAGCAAATTTTCCAAAATTGTTGTTTTGCCGGTTTCCGATTGGGCGGCAACCAAATTGATTATTACAGGCGGCAATTCCCCACCTCCATATCTTTAAAATAAAAGTCTCAGTGCACCGGCCACATTTATTAACGGCCGGGTAACTGCAGGATCTCACTTGCGGCTTTTTCATGATTTCCTCTCCCTTTGGGAGAGAGGGAATGGGTAAGGGGTTTATTTATTCTGCCTTATGGCTTTGGCTTCTCTGCTACCCCCCTGTTTTCGACATGCCGCGCATTGTGCCCGGTTTTACCGATCCGCAGATGCCGTCAGCGGCCATCTGGTGTTCGATAGGCTTACCGTTCAGTACTTCCTGAATCAGGGCTTGCAGGGCTTTCTTATCATCTAGTACCGGGCGGACCGGTGATTCCTCCTGCCAGTAGAGGCAGGCTTTCAGGTTGCCTTCCGCAGTCAAACGAAGCCGGTTGCAGGTATCGCAAAAATGCTTGCTGATCGGATGAATCAGGCCGATAGTCCCCATACTCCCGGGGATGGTATAAGATTCAGCCGGTCCTGCCCCTCCCAAGAGGGGTACAGGTGACAGCGGCAGTCCTGCGCTTCTGGCCGTTTCTTCGATAAAGCTGAGCGGAAGGTAGTGGTCGCGGTAGCCCCGGTCATGATCGCCGATAGGCATATATTCGATAAAGCGTACGTGCAGCGGTTTTTCAAGGGTCAGCCTCAAGAAGTCAAGAACCTCGTTATCGTTGACACCCTTCATCAGCACCGTATTCAATTTAACCGGATGTAGCCCATGTTCCAGGGCAGACTCAATACCGTTTAAGGCCTGCTTCAGTTCACCACAGCGGGTGATCTTCCGGTATTGGTCAGGGTTAAGCGTATCAAGGCTGATATTGACCCGATTCAGTCCGGCTTCCTTCAAATCGGCAGCATAACGGGGCAGCAGGATGCCGTTAGTGGTCATAGCCAGGTCTTGTATGCCCGGTATTGCTGCGATCCGGCCAATCAAGCCTACTATGTCTTTGCGAACCAGCGGTTCACCCCCGGTGATACGTAATTTGCTAATCCCCAACTCAGCGCCTGCGGTGACTACCTTCAGGATTTCTTCATAACTGAGGATTTCGCTGTGGGGAAGCTGGACTATACCTTCATCGCCCATGCAGTAAACACAGCGCAGGTTACAGCGATCGGTTACTGAAATTCTCATATAATCGTGATTTCTTCCGTGTGCGTCAGTTAACGGCATTACTATTGCTCCTTTCCGGCATCTCTCATGCTGTAACCGCCCATTGTTTCGACAAGCTGCTGGAAGTCCCGATCGCTGATAATTTCCAGCAAAG
This sequence comes from Syntrophomonadaceae bacterium, assembly GCA_003562605.1. The sequence continues at coordinate 6,482 of PWUG01000318.1, forward strand.
TTTTTGCTTCGGGACTGTTGTAAAAAGTATCGTCCATAAGCAGGTCATAACGTTCTTCGACCAGGGGTACAAAGTCAAGTTCGAAGGCTTTAGCCGCCGGCAAGATCCCGAGCCCAATCCGGGCCGTTCCGGCTGCCACGGCGGCGGCAACATTTAGATGGGTATGCTCTTCGCGTTCGTAACCGTAAATCTGATTCCGTGAAAGGCCTGCCTCCTTCAGCAGGTAATCAAAAAGAATGCGGGTCCCGGCCCCTTTCTGGCGGTTAATAAAACTGAGCTTTAAATCGGCCAGCTGTTCAATCTTTTCTACCTTGTCGGGATTGCCTTTGGGGACAATCCAGCCCTGCATCCTGTAAGCCAGGTTTATTAGGTGGATTTTTTGATCGGGGAGGAGCTTCCTGATATAAGGCCGGTTATAGTCCTTTGTTTCGGGGTCGAAAAGGTGCACCCCGGCCAGGTGAGCCTGGCCGCGCCCGACGGCGGCAATTCCACCCATACTGCCCAGATGTGCCGATGAAAGGCTCATTTTCGAGTCGCGTTCTTTCAGGGCTGTTCCCAAAAGATCGATGATCAGGTCGTGACTTCCGGCAGCCAGCAGATTGTGGCGCAGTTCGTTCCGTGGACGGTACAGCTCGATATCTACCGTCTCACCCTGCTCGAAGCCAAGCGAATTGACCGGAATAACCAGCAGACCGTCGGCCCTTACCAGCGACATCGTTACACCGGCGCCACGAGTCAGGGGGTTGGCGATATAGCGGCCTCCGACATGTCCCACCGTCATCCGCACAAATTCTTCAACACCTATTTCCGATACAATTCTTCGGCCGAGAGTCACTTCCAATTTTTCGCGCTGCGGGGTTGGCAGTCCCAGGTAGCGGTAAATCAAGGGCTGCACGAACCATTCAAGGCTCAGGTAGGCTGAAACCGGGTACCCCGGCAGGCCGATTACCGGTTTAGTGTGGACCTTTCCCAGGATTGTCGGTTTGCCGGGGCGGGTAGCCACCCCGTGTAAAAAAACTTCTCCCAGCTCTTCAATTACCGGGTAAGTATAATCTTTTTCTCCGGCCGAAGATCCGGCATTGATTATAGCAAGGTCCGATTCTTCCAGGGCGGCTGTAAGCGCTTCCCCGATCAGTTCCGGATCATCGGACACAATAGGTTTAATTACCGGCTCGGCGCCCCATTCATGTAAGTAAGCAGCGATAACCGTGCTGTTAAAATCCGGGACACTGCCCCTTTTTCGTTTCCCGCCGGGATCGACCACTTCAGTTCCGCTGGGGATGATCGTTACCCTTGGTCTGGCCAGCAGTGCAACTTCTGTAATACCGGCGGCGAGCAGGGCGCCCAGATCGGGAGGTCTCAGGCGGTGCCTGGCGGGTACAATCAATTCTCCGGCAACCACATCTTCACCTACAGCACGGATGTGCTGCCAGGGGGTTGCCGGGGCAAGAATTTCGACATAGTTATCTTCAAGTATTTGAATATCTTCAATTTTAATTACAGCATCAAACCCGTCAGGCAGTGGACCGCCAGTGTTAATATATTGGAAACTATTTTCCGGTTCCAGTTTGAGGGGATTTTGGTCGGAGGCACTGAAAGTATTCTCAGCCTGCACGGCAATACCGTCCATTGCAGCAGCATGGTAACCGGGCATAGAAAGAAGGGCAAAAACAGGTTCGGCTGTTACCCGGCCCAATGAACCTGTTACCGCTTCAACTTCGGTGCGGCGGGGTATCTCCACAGCAGCTAAAAATTTTTCCAGTGCTTCCTCGCGAAGGGTATTGCTCAGGTATACCTTTCTCATTGACTACCTCCAAATACTAGTCCCATATAGAAATTTCCACCATCTCTCCAGTGTTGAGGCCTTCTTTTTCTGATGGCACAACCAGCAGCCCGTCAGCTTCAGACAGGGTGCGCAGCATGCCCGAGCGGCCGAAAACAGGAACAGCACTTAAGCCTTCTGCGGTTTCTTTCAGCCTGATTCGCACATAGTCGGTGCGCCCGGAGCGAGATGGAACATTACGGGCTAAAACCGCTTTTACAGTTGGCGTGAAAATCTTTTCCCCCCGCCCGGCCAGACGGTCAATAATCGCTTTGCCGAATATGGCAAAAATATTTAAGGCTGATACAGGATGCCCGGGCAGGCCGAGCACCGGTTTGCCGGCGCAGTTTGCTAACAGGGTTGGTTTGCCCGGTTGAATCGATATGCCTTCTACCAGCAGACCCGGTTTACCCAATTCCTGCATCGTGCGAGCGGTATAATCACGGCTGCCAACTGAACTGCCTCCTGAGAAAACAATCAGGTCGGTTTCTTTAAGCATGGCCTTGCTTTTCTCCAGGAATATTTCAAAATGATCGGGTAAAATTCCGCCATATTTAACTGCAGCGCCGCTCTGTTCCGCAAGATAAAGAAGAGCCGGAGCATTGCTATCCCTGATTTGGCCGGGCTCAAGGTGGGGATTGCTATAGTTGACAAGTTCATCTCCGCTGGAAAAAAAACCGACAACCGGTCTCCGGTATACTTCAACCAAAGTAATACCGAGCGAAGCGAGCATACCGATTTCAGGGGCACGAAGTTTATGCCCCTTGAGCAGAGCGGTGTCATCTTTCTTAAGGTCTTCACCGCGGTGAATAACGTTTTCACCAGGTGCCACCTGGCGAAAGCCCTGGACCATTGTACCGGTTAGATCTGTATCTTCAATCATGATTACTGCATCGGCGCCCCCGGGCAGCATTCCGCCGGTATGCACCAAGCAGCACTGACCAATTTTTATAGGCGGTGCCGCTTTACCCATCATTACTTCACCTGCATATTCCAAAATGGCAGGTATTCCTTCGCCGGCGCCAAATGTATCCCTGGCATTTACGGCATAACCGTCAACAGTGGAGCGGTTAAAACCGGGTACATCCTCCGGCACTTTAATCGTTTCAGCCAGGCAGCGTCCGCCGGTTTTTTCCAGGGATAGCTTTTCGCTATCCAGCGGTTCAAACTGTTCAACAATCATCCTTAATACATCTTCAGGGCTGGTAACCCTCATTAATTTCATTCATACACCTCGTATCAAAATGCTTAAGCCGGACGTCAGAATGCCAGTGATCCGGAAAACCCAATAATTGAGGCAATCTGCCAGGCCGTGTATTGTTTAGATCGCCAGTTGGCTGTATTTTACCAACACACGAGGGGATACACATATAAAGCCGCGCCTCCTGTTGCAAGAAAACGCGGCCTGATGGCATAGTCTCCTTTCCAATTGCGGGAGGCGGGGGGATTTCTCCCCCAACCCAGGCCTTTCACCATAGCCGGTAATCAGCAGTAGGTGAAAAGGCTCGGAGTCTGTTATTAAATATATTAACAACATTATATCACATCTTTGTTAATACGGGAATAAGAGGAGGCCGAGGATTGCCCCGGCGGCAATAAAGTAGAGCGGGCTGACCTGGCGCAGCAAACTGGCAATTAAGAGGGCTGCAAAAATTAAGGTGGTCGGTATATCAATTATTGCCGTCTGCCCCAGCGTAAATGAAGCCAGCAGGATCAGGGCCACGAGTGCTGAACGCAGGCCGTTGATAAAGTTTTGAGCGCCGGGGTTCTGTATAATTTTAATCAATACACGCGATAACAGCAGCAGCAGGACCAGTGAAGGTGTAATGACTCCCAAAGTAGCAATCAACGAGCCGGCGAGGCCTCCCATGATATAACCGATAAATGTGGCAGCATTAATTGAAATCGGGCCGGGCGTCATTTCAGCGACGGCAATAATATCAAGAAACTCCGAGGCGCTCAGCCAACCGTGCACAGTGATTACTTCCGCCTCCATCAGCGGAATCATGGCATAACCGCCGCCGATGGTAAAAAGGCCTACTTTTAAAAATGACCAGTATAGTGAAAACAGAATAGCAGCCACTACCAGCACCTCCCCCGGCACACTACTAACCCGGCTGTGCCCCCGACCAGGAGGACAAGGATTGGGTGGATTTGAGTAATAATAGCAAGAACCAGGAGGGCTACGCAAAGAATAATCCCGATCCAGCCTTTTAAAATATCGCGCCCCATTTTTACTGCAGCAGCAGCAATTAAGGCAACAACTGCCGGCCTTAGTCCGTAAAAAACAGCCTGTACATAATCATTGTCTCGCAAGAGGGGATATAAATATGCTGCAATAGAAAGTAGTATTATTACTGACGGTGCAGTAACACCCAGGGCACCAATCAATCCGCCGGGAATACCGCGCAGGCGGATGCCGATTTGTATTGCGCTATTTAAAGCCAACTGGCCGGGCAACCCCTGGGTAACAATAAGGATGTCGGCGAATTCTTTTTGGCTCACCCACTTCTTTCTTTCAACTACTTCCTGCTGAATTACCGGCAAAATGGCATAACCGCCCCCAAAAGTAAAAGCGCCCACTTTTAAAAACGTGAGCAGAATTGACCACAGTGATTCACTGTTTTGTTCTTTAGTATGATGAAACGACAAAAGCTGTCCTCACTTTCCTTAAGGGCAGAATCATTTGAGGTTGCTGTTATTCTCAAGCGGCTCTCTCGAATGCGCCAAATCTTCAAATACACGAATTACTGACTGCAATGAAGTGATCAGGTTTTCTCTTTCGGATTGCTCCAGGTGCTGAGCAAGGTTATTGAAACGAAAAGAGCGTCTTTCAAACACCAGGCGCGCAAGCTGCCTGCCATAAGAAGTCAGGGTTACGCGCACTACCCGGCGGTCTTTTTCATCACCGCGTCTTTTGACCAGGTTAAGATTAACCAAGCGGTTTACAAGACGTGTTGCGGCACTTTCAGCGAGGTATATTTCCGAGCTTAGTTTGCCCATGGTTAGATCATCATGAAAATAGAGCACCAATAGAGCGTTAATCTGGCTTGGCGTAATGCCCAGTCCGGTCAGCTCACGGTTTTCTTCGGCATTTAAGTAGTGCATCAGCTTGGGAAAGATAGCTTGAATGGCGGCTGTGAACTTATCTACTTCACGATACTCACTGCTCATTTTCAGTACTCCTTGTAATAACATCCTGCCAAAAAACCATATCGGCTGATCATAGGTTAGGCCATTTGCATAAACATGTCAAGTTGTGCTGCAGAGGATTTGTTCACTGCCTTACTATTTGATATACTTTAGTCAGGTATTTACTCCAATGGCCGGAGCTCAAACGGCCTCATTATCTTTACCATTTGGGTCTCCGTACAGAAGGCAGGTGTTTTCAATGCTTTCGATTATCGGTATCTCCCCGCATCCTCCAATAATTATTCCTGAAATTGGTCGTGAAAGGTTAAGTGAAGCCCAGCAGACTGTAGATGGTATGAAGCTGTTGAGCAAACGCATCAAAGAAGCAGATCCGGAACTGCTGGTTGTAATTACACCACACGGCCAGATTTTACCGGAAGGACCTGCAGTACTTACCCAGGATCAGTTAACAGGAGATTTTGGGCAGTTCGGGTTTTCGGATATCGGCATAACCGTACAAACTGACCGGCAGCTCATAGATTTGCTCGTGGAAGAAGCTTCGAGTGGGCCAATCAGGCCGGCGCTTATCGGTGATACCGATCACATTTTTCGAAAAGGAAAGGTTCTTGATCACGGAGCGATGGTGCCCCTTTACTACCTGCAAAAAGCCGGTGTCGTGATTCCCTGCGTCCATATCACTATCAGTTTTCAGCCTTATCGTCAACTTTACCAGTTTGGCGGTGCTCTTAGAAAAGCTGTTGATAGGAGAGGTGTGCCCACTGCGGTTATAACCAGTGGGGACTTATCCCACCGCCTGACCCGCGGCGCTCCGGCCGGGTTTAATCCCCATGGTATTGAATTCGATCACCGCCTGGTCAGGTTGCTGCGCGAGGGGCGGGTCGAAGCTATCCTCGAATTTGATCAGCAGTTGGTTGAAGAAGCCGGAGAATGCGGTCTGCGCTCTTTTGTTATTGGCCTTGGCATGCTAGACGGTGAAAATTTTAAAACCGAGATAATATCCTATGAAGGACCTTTTGGGGTTGGATACCTTGTGGCTGTTCTGCATCCGGAACAAAACATCAATTCTTCCACCGGTGAAAGGGAGGTTTCTTAATTGTCAACCCTGGATCCCAAAC
>PWUG01000133.1 GCA_003562605.1 Syntrophomonadaceae bacterium
ACGGTAAAAGAGAAAGCCAGGGACCTGGTTGACACACACCTGGTTGAGCTTAACCGGCACCTGCTGAAAGTAGGTGTTAATCTGCTTGAAAAAACCCTTGAAGTGGCCCCGGCGACTCATTATACGCTGGGCGGGATCAGGATAGATCCTGACGGCAGGACCGGCGTCGAGGGCCTATTTGCAGCGGGTGAAGCTGCTGGTAATGTTCACGGCGCCAACCGGATTGCGGGCAATGCGCTCACCGAAACCCAGGTTTTCGGAAAAAGGGCCGGCCGGGCGGCGGCCCGGCGGGCTAAAGAGGAGAAAGAAAGTAAATGGAATGATAAGCAAGCTTTTCTGAGCGCTCTTAACCGGGAAACCGGGAGGATTGAAGATATATTCACTAATGGCGATAAGAGCGATCTCCCTAAGCCGGCCGAGTTGAAAGAAAAGCTGCGAAAGATTATGGGTGACAAGGCAGGGTTGCCGCGCAGCGCAGATGGATTGAAGCAGGCGCTGCTTGATCTTGACGCTTTAAAGGGTGAGTTTGGCAGGGGAGTCAGGGTGTCACCGGAAAAGAAATATAACCTGTCCCTGGTTGAAGCGCTTGAGCTGCCGTTTATGCTGCTTAATGCCGAGCTCGTAGCGAGAAGCGCGCTTCTTCGCACTGAGAGCAGGGGGCATCACCAGCGGAGCGATTACCCCGCTACCGATAATGCCAACTGGCTCAGGCATACCGTTATTAAACTGGCTGAAAATGGAACCATAACGACCGGCACTAGACCCGTGGAAATAAAAGCTTAACCGGAAAAGCGAAGGTGACCAAATGGCAGAAACCAGCGCTTCTATAATCAGGGCGAAAATAATCAGAGGCGGTTCAAGCGAAAAAAACGACCGGGAATTCAGCCTTTTCGAAGTGCCCGCAGATGAAGCAATGTCCGTAATGACCCTGCTGCGCTATATATACCGTTATCTTGATCAGGGCCTGGCTTTTCGCAACTACAACTGCTATATCGGGGTATGCAGCGGCTGCCTGGTTATAGTGGATGGGAAAACGGTGCGGAGCTGCGAAACCCTGATCGAACCGGGGGCAGAGGTAACAATTGAGCCGGCGGCAAAAGACGACAGCGTCATTATCCGTGACCTGGCAACAAAGCTTAAAGGTTAAGTGGCAAGTCCTGCTGAGATAACCAAAGCAGGCAAGCTCTATTTCGTGCAGTTGTTAGCCTTCGGTAGTCTCCCATGAGAATTTAATGACCCGCCGACTCCAGCCGGTAATAATTGTTGTTTACGGTTATATATTATTTCCTGTTATTACAGATCAGCCAGATTGACGACATAACGGGCAATGGCAAAACAGGAGGTTAACCCCGGCGACTCAATGCCGATCAGGTTAATCAGACCCGGCAGTCCGCGTTCACTCTCTTCAGCGATGATATAATCGCGCACTTCATCCGGTTCAGCTTTAAGCTTGGGTCGATAGCCGACCATTTCAGGCTCTAAGTCCGCTTCATCAAGGAAGGGCAGAAAATCTTTGACCGAGTTGTAGAAATAGCCCCGGTTGCGGTCATCAATGGCATAGTTGTAATAGTCAACATAATCAGCGCTTGGCCCCAGGCGCAGACGCCCGTCCAGAGTCTTGGTAGTATGGATGCCAAGGCTTTTCAGCCCCACCTCCGGAGGAGTGTAGATCAGCCTGTTGATCAGCTTTGCCTTGGAAGCGGCAACGCTAAAATACTCGCCCCTCAGTAAAGAGAGACGGTAACGCGCCGCATCAATATCAATTCCGGCCATGGCGGCTATTTTATCGCAGGCCAGACCGGCGCTGTTGATCAGCATGCTGCAGGCGATAACGTCGCTGCTGCCATCCGGATTGGTAAAATGAACGACGTATCCGTCCTGCAGAGGTTCAACGGAAGTCACTTCGTGGCAGTATGCAAAAAGGGCTCCCTTTTGTTTGGCGTTTTGCTCAAGCCTTTCCATCAACTGGTGGGAATTGAGAACGCCGGTTGATGGTGATAGAAGAGCTTCCTTTGCCTCTACATGGGGTTCCAGCCTTTTAAGCTCTTTCCTGTCCAGGCTGATCAGGTCAGAGACACCATTTGCTGCTGCCTGTTGATTGAGTTTATCCAGTTCAGGGATTTCGTCCTCATCCCTGGCGATGATCAGTTTGCCTGACTTTCGGTAGCCGATTCCCCATTGCTCGAGAAAAGAGTAGAGCATTTCTTTGCCGCTAACGCATAACTGCGCTTTTAAACTGCCGGTAGGGTAATAAATGCCGGCGTGGATTACCTCGCTGTTACGGCTCGAGGTTTCCTGCCCAAAAGTGTAATTTCTCTCTAAAACCACTACGGCAAGTCCTCTTTTTTGTTCCACCAGTTCTGCGGCGAGGGCCAGCCCAACTGCCCCGGCTCCGACAATAATGATATCAGTTTTTTCCAAGTGTTGTTTACCTCCTGATGTCAATAGCCTCTTGTGTAATAGAGCAATTATACCACCGCCCGGCAGACCGGGACAATCCGCTGGAGCGATCAAATAAAAAAAGATCGACTAAATCATCTGGAAAACCTGGTACATTGGCGACATGACAGAGTATACGATCATACCGACAAAGGCGCCTACAAAAAGAATCAGGATTGGTTCGAGAATTGAGCCGAGTCGATCTACCACGTAACTAACTTCGCGCTCAAAATAGGTTGCAACCTCGGTCAAAGTCTGATCAAGGGCGCCCGATTCTTCGCCAAGATAAATCATTTCGGCCAGCAGGGGCGGAAAGCTGCTTTTGCTCCGGATTGTGTCGGCAATAGTGCCGCCATGATCGATAACAGCTGCAAAAGCCCTGATTTCACCCGCCAGAATCCTGTTTTCCGAAGTATTTTCCAGCAGAGTCATGGAAGTGTGCAGGGTAATACCGCCGCCCAATAGTGTCGAAAGGGTACGGGAGAAGCGGGCAGCTTCGATCTGGCGATAGATATTTCCCCATACAGGCAGGCGCAATTTTAATCCATCCAGGATCAGGCGCCCTTTGCTTGTGCGGCAGAACAGACCCAGGGCAAGCCCTGCCAGCAGAAAAGAGGTTGCGATATAGGACCAGTACTCTCCGGTAAATAAGCCCAGGCTGAACAGCAACCTGCTAAAGAGGGGCATTTCCATGCCGATTGAATTAAAAATCATGGCAAATTGAGGCAATACATAGGTAATCATAATGGTAAGCACCACCAGGGCTACTGATATTATAAAGGCGGGGTAAAGGGTGGCGGAGCGAATCTTCTCTTCAAGATCATGCTGCCGTTCATAATGATCGGCCATCCTGGCTGAGATTTCATCGAGCATGCCTCCTGTTTCACCGGCTTCGAACATGCTGGTTAAAATTACCGGGAATCTGCCCGGCTTCTCGCGCATGGCCTCTGAAAGGCTTTTACCGTTTTCCACCTCGGTCGAAACAGATCGCAGCAATTTGCCGAGAGCTTTACTCTCCGACTGAGCGGCTGTTATTTTCAGGCACTGCAGCAGGGGCAGGCCGGTTTTAAACATGGTCGAAAGCTGCCTGCAGAAGAGCATGAGATCGCGGCTTTTATAAGGGCGGTAACCAGCCGCGTAGCAGGCGTTACTAAGGCGCCTGAGGAGCTGAGTCGGCTGAAATATGCCGGTTTTCAGCTCTATAATTATGAGGTTCTTATCCTGCAGCGCCTTTAAAGCTTCGTCACGGTTTTTTGCTTTAAGGGTTCCGTTGACTCTTTGCCCGCTCCAGCTTTTAGCCCTGTAGAAATAGCTATTCACCTGAGTTCTCCCCGGTAAAAAATGATCCTGAGTTAAAAGGGTTTGTCATATTTATTCCGGGTTCGTTGCTAAAGTATAGTTTTAAGTCCAGGTTTAGCTCTGCCCTGGAAATCTCAGAGAGATTGTAACGCAGGCTTTCAATGACGAGGATGGCGGAGAAATTTTCGATCGCCTTCAGCAGTTCTTCCACCTGCAGGGGAGTGCCGGCATATACTAGTTGCAGGGTCAGGCTGCTGTAATGATCGCTGTGAACCAGGGGGCCAACCGTGAGGCGCCTGATTTCTCCCGGCATTGATGTCAAAATCTTCTCGAGGCCGGCGATTGTTCTTGTTTGGGCACAAAGCGGAGGCAGCTGCTTTTGATGCAATTCAGCTTCTTCTTTAATATCATTCCACTTCAATTCATAATCGGCTTTATTGTCAAGTAAAGCTTCAAGAGTTGTTCTCCTGTTCTTGATTAATTCCAGTTCAGCCCTGGCGCTTTTCAACTCTTGAAGCTGATGGGTCAGGGGATGGTTGAATCCGGGCAGGAAAAAGAGCGTAATTATCGCTGCGATTAATACTGCGAACAGGTTAAGCAGCGAAAGGTTACCTTTCAGTCGCTTTTTACCGGACATCAAGAGGGACACCTCCGGGGGGAAGATAAATGCCATCAACCCTGAAGTTATAGCTTGAACTATCGACGAGCTCTATGGAAATAACGCTGGCGTTAATGATGAAATCAAGGCTCTCCAAGGCTTCACAGAACGCTGTTGCATGGTGAATGGCCCTGCTGCCGGCGCTGATCTCAACCTCTTTGCCGGTAATCGATATATTTGTGATCTTAACTCTTAGAGGCGATGCTGTTTTCTGAATCTGGTCCAGACAGTAGGAGGCAGGAATATTATTTTGCAGAAGAAAGGGGATTATTTCTGCCGTCCTGGCTGTCTGTTCCAGGGATGCAGCCAGTTCAATGACAGGATAAGCCTCAAGTTCCAATAGCTGAAGGGCTGCCCGTTCCTTTTCCAGCATGGTATGCATGCTGCTGCTGTAAGAAGCGCCGCCCCACACCAGGGCGGTAAGGGCGATGATGAAAAAGAGCGCTGCGAATAAAATAATTAGGCGCGGTTGAATGAGGCTTCGCTCTGATTTATAGCGATTGCTGCGCAGATCAATTACCTTCTTAATTAAAACCACCCCCTGGCAGCTAAGCCGCAAGCGGTGGCGTAAAGGGGGCCGAGCTCGCTATTATTATAACTATTATGCCGGCTGTTAATAGTTTCAAAAGCTGAAAGTGGATTAAATATATTGACGCCAATGCCTAGAACTTTTTGGAGCGCCTGCATAAAACGGTTTTCCAGGGTGCCTCCTCCGCAGAGGTAAAGTGAGGCAGGCTCCATTTTTACACGATTATTTTTCTCAAACCAATACTCAAGAGACTGGATTATTAAGCTTGCCAGCTCCCGGGCGGCTAAAAGATAATAATCAGGCTGATTATTTGAAGCAATAGTAGCGCTTGCGTTCTGCACCAGGCTGCGCCACGAGGTGTTTATGTTTCGATAATTATGCAAAGTTTGTTCGCTCAAGAGAAAAATGTCGGTCGACTCAGCACCAAGGTCAACCAGGAGGATGTTTTTCTTTTTTCTTGCCGAAAGGATTTGGCAACATTGCAAAGATCGCATTACTGAAAGGGGCTGCACTTCCAGGGAATTCAGGTGAAAACCGGCTTTTTTCATGAGCAAGGAGTAGCTTTCTGATAGTTCAATAGGGACCGCAGCAAGTAAGTATTCATAGGCAGTTTCTTCAGGGCGGTTTGAAAGCCCGGTGAAGGCGTAGTCGATTACGGCTTCTTCTTTTTTAAGATTAAAATGTTTTTCTGCCTCGATCTGCATGGTCATTTTTAGTTCCTTTTTCGTTAACGCGGGCAGAGTAATTTTTCTTGTGAAAGAATCTCTTCCGTTAAGGCACATATTGACACGGCGGCCCATAAAATTTAGCTTTTCCCTGGCTCTGTCCAGCTCAACAAGCAGCGGATCAAGCGCCTTGATGCGGGCCCTGTCAACACAGCCGTCCGGGGTCCGAAAGGAGTGGGCCCTAATACTTAAATTGCCGCCTTTGGAATGCTGCAATTGGATCATCTTCACGCTTTTGCTTCCGAGATCGATTCCGATCGAAGAAGCACTGCTAAAAAGATATGAGGGCAGCTTTTTCTTTTTTGCCGTTACCTGTCCGGTCCTGATAATAATCGCCTCCTTTTCAGCCATATATTACTCAAAACCCGCTGTTTGTCTCCACTCGCTTGTCTGCAGCATCCCTGAAGAGTCGAAACTAACCCTTACCCTGATTGTTTTACGATAGCCGCCTAATGCACCCTGCGACATAATAATCCGGTCTCCCTCCACTCCATTGTAGAAACGAACCGTATAGCTGCCTTCGGCGATGGATCCTTCCAAATCGCCTTCAAAATAGTAATCTTCGGCCAGAACAGCAAGGGCAGCGACAATTCCGGATTCTGCCAGATATTGTATTTGCATATTTGCAGCCGCGTATTCAACGATCATAGCTTCATTGACGGCAAAGGTAAGCAAAGCTGCGCCCACAATAAGCAGGGCGCCGGTGAAAACAAGGACCATCACCAGGGCCATACCCTTTTCGTTCTGGAAATCTATCATCATCGGTTCTCTCCATGCGCCTATTCATCTCGGCTTGATGTCCGGTTAATAGTTCGTCGTAAACTATTCGGAATTTAAAGATTCAAGCGGATAGCCTGAATTAAGCGGGTAGACGGATCCGGTTGCCCCGACACCCCTATCTTCGTCGCTTACCTTAAGATATATACTGACAAGCCCATTATCATCGATAGTAAAAATAAGTTCTGACAGCCCAAGGGCAACCACGTTATAGGAGTGATGGTTATCGCTTTCCGTTCTTCTTTCAAAAACAAGCTGGTTCCCCTTTAAGCGAAAGCGGTGCAGCCTTAACCGGTCGTCAATGGTTTTGCGAAAATAGATCATCTCTTCATTGCCGGACCTGATTTCAACCTCCGAAGCATAGCGAAGCTCGCCAATAATCTGATCGAGGGCGATGCGTGCTGTTTGCTGATGCTCCAGGTGAATACCGGTCCTGTTCCAACTGCTAATGCCGGCCAGGTAGAAAGTATAGAGAGCCGCAATAACAAAGCCGAGCATGGCAAAAGTCACCAGCAGTTCAACCAGGGTCAAGCCCCTTTCGCAGCAGGCTTTGCGATATAAGAAACTCTTCATCGTGATTTGGCCAGGATATAGCAGCTTAAGCTCTGCTCCTTTTCTGATTGATGCTGCTCCCACGTAACTGTCACATCTACCTGCAGCACTATTATAGTCTCAAATCCTGATCCTGGTTCGGTATAGACCGTAACAGGGGTAACAAGGCTAACCCGGCTGTAACCCTGATAGCCATCCGGGTTTAACTCCAGGTAGGGGTTATTATTGTTTTCAAGGTAAAAGGAATAGATACCGGCAGGGCCCAGCGACTTTAGTTCTTCTACCTTGTTACGGCCAAGGTGAAGAGCTTCAGTACGGTTCCCGGCAGAGGTAATAGCGGAAATGCCCGCTGTGAATAAAGCGAAACACGGAGCTGCCACCAGACCGAGGACAGCCAGGGCTATGAGCAGCTCTATCAGGGTATAACCGCCGGTGTGCTTGTTGAGAACTTTAATCAATAGTGCGACTCCTGAAAGGATTATCCAGCGCTATAATAAGTTTAGGTACCAGTTCCAGATAGCGTCTCCCCAAAACACCTGCAGTAAGGCCGCCAGGGAAAGAAATGGCGCGAAGGGAAGCGCATCTTTACGGGTTAATTTCTTTAAGACCATAAAAGCTATACCTGCCAGGGCTCCGATTAAAAAGCCAAAAAACATAACGGTCGCTGTTCCCTGCAAGCCGCAGTAGAAGCCAATCATAAGCATAAGCTTAATATCACCGGCCCCCATCCCGCCGCGGCTAACCAGGAATATAATAAACAGGGTTCCGCCGCCAAGAAGCGCCCCCCAAAGGGCCTGCAGAGGAGGCAGCGATATCATAAAGCCGGGGGGGATATTGAATACAAGGTTAAGTAAATGAGGCAGGTAAAAAACAAGGCCGGTGAGCAGGCCGAAAGCGACCAGCGGGTTGGGAACTATCCTGTGCTCGAGATCGATTAAGCTGATAGTTAAGAGCAGGGAGAATAAGAGAGCAAACTTAACCAGGTCTGCTCCCGGTCCGAACCGCAGGAACAAAGAGATGAAGATAAGGCCGGTGCAGAGTTCAACAAAGAAATAGCGAAAGCTTACCGGCGCCTGGCAATAGCGGCAGCGCCTCCTGTAGATCAGGTATCCCGCTAAAGGTAGAAGTTCCGGCAAACGCAGGCGCTGCTCACAATAAGGGCAGCGCGAGGGGGGGTGGATCAAAGAGCCGCCTGCAGGCAGCCGGTAGATTACAACGTTTAAAAAGCTGCCTATCGAAATGCCGGCCAGGAAAATAAAAACCAGGTAGAAGCTCATTTCAGTTCCTGTCAATTTTGATGGTCCCCTTAGGCAATAACAAGTTCATCATTGAAACTTTTCCCTTAAATTCGCCCTGTTTTCCGGAAATCCTGCCCTGTAGAGTTAAATTGATCAGAATTAGAGAAAAATCAAATATCGGGGCTTACGCCGGGAGGGCTGCTGTGCTATACTTTTAGGAAAATAGGAGCTGATCTAATGATGCCCGTTGTTGACGCCAGGACCGGCATATACATCTTAATTGGCAACCCGGTGGATCATTCGCTGTCGCCGGCAATACATAACTCAGCTTTTCAGGCCCTGTCGATAAACAATGTTTATCTGACAGCCGCTGTTGAAGCTGACCGGGTAGACGCGGCTCTTGATGGCGTCAGGGCGCTGGGCATTAAGGGTTTAAACGTGACGAGCCCGCACAAAGAGGCTGTAATTGCCCACCTGGACGTTTTATCACCGGAAGCTAAAGCCGTTAGTTCGGTTAATACGATCGTCAACCGTTCCGGGTCACTGGAAGGTTATACGACCGACGGAGGGGGTTTCGTTAAGCTGCTTGAAGAGATCCGGCCTTCAACAGATCTAAAGAGAATTTTACTGATTGGCGCAGGCGGTGCAGCAAGATCAATAGCCTATGCGGTTGCAGTCAAACATCCCGGCATTGATCTTTGCGTGCTAAACCGGGGAGCAGAGAGAGGAGAGGAGCTGGTTTCTCTATTGAAAAAGTCGGCGGGTCAGGGCCGTTATGAATACCGCTCTTTAGATGGTCCCGATCTGCCTGTTTTGATCAGCGAGAGCAAACTAATTATTTACAGCCTTCCTCACGACGCCCCGCAAATTTTGGAAGCTTTAAGCCGGACCAATTCTCTCGATCCTGGCAGCTGCCTGGTAGACTTACGCTATTCCCCTCCGCATAGCAGAACGATGAGGTTGTTTTCCGATCGGGGAGGCAGGGTTTTTAACGGCCTTGGCATGCTCTACTGGCAGGCTGTGCTCTCGTTCGAAATTTTTACCGCCCAAAAAGCCCCTCTCGATATAATGCGCGCTGCCGCCGGGCTTGAAAAGGGATCAGCAGTTTCAGGTGACCGGCAATGATGGCGGTCTCCGCCCGGCACCGGCTTGCAGAGGCTTTATTGTCAGCCTGTCCGCTTGAACCGGGGCAGGGGGAAATGTTACTGCGTGAGCAGAAAAGCTTGAATAAGCCGCTCACTCTTCTGCTTTTAGAGAAAAAGCTGATCACCGAAAGCGCAGTCCTTGATTTGATGGAAGAGCACTTGCAGCTATCAAGAATAGATCTTTACAATCATGAAGTTTGCCCTGAAGCTGCCGCATTGATTACTCCTCATACAGCATTGCGCTTCCAGTTAGTACCGGTAAGAAAGCATGGCGAAAAGCTTTACCTGGCCATGGCCGACCCTCTCGACCTTGATGCGATCGATTATATCAGCAGGTTAACCGGCATGACAGCAGTTCCGGTTATTGCCGGCCCCTTAGCTGTTGCCGATGCGATTAACCGCCATTATTACCTGAATATGAGTCCTGGACAAAAAGAGGATAAGGCGGTAAAAAAAGGCGGGGAGATCGGCATTTCCGAACAGGCGCCCGTTGTTAAGGCGGTAAACGCCCTGATTCAGAAGGCAATCGATGAAAAAGCCAGCGATATCCACCTGGAACCGTCAGCAGCGGGACTGAGGGTGAGGATGAGAATAGATGGCATCTTAAACGACCTGCCGCTTCTTCCGGCTGATAAGCAGGCCCAAATTATCTCGAGGGTCAAAGTAATGGCCAATCTTGATATTGCTGAAAAGAGGCTTTCCCAGGACGGCTATATAAATTTGGAAAACAGGGGTTTAGCGGTAAACCTGCGTGTCTCAACCCTGCCGACCATAGATGGAGAAAAAATTGTAATCAGGATTCTGGAAGAAGAGCGTATAATTCTTCCCCTGGAGAAACTGGGGTTCTCTCGCAAAAACTACCATGCCTTTCAAAGACTGCTGCTCAATCAATCCGGGATGCTGCTGGTTACGGGCCCAACCGGCTGTGGGAAAACCACCACCCTGTACTCGGCTCTCAGTTACCTTAATTCTCCGGAAGATAATATTATAACGGTGGAAGACCCGGTAGAATACCGTTTGAAGGGTATAAACCAGGTCCAGGTAAACAGGCGCATAAATCGCACCTTTGCCAACGCGCTTCGTTTTATCCTGCGCCAGGATCCGAATATAATTATGGTCGGAGAAATCAGGGATTTGGAAACGGCTAAGATAGCCGTGCAGGCCGCCCTGACCGGCCACCTTGTTTTGAGCACCCTGCATACCAATAATGCCGCAGGCGCTGTTACCCGCCTGGTTGACATGGGTCTGGAAAGTTACATGGTTCAGGCATCAGTTGCAGGGGTTGTTGCCCAGCGCCTGATTAGAAAAATTTGCGGGCATTGCAGAGAGGCATATGAGCCGGGCCGGGAGGAAAAGCTGTTTTTTCAGCGCTTCTTCGGTAAAGCAGCGCCTGATCGCCTGTTCCGGGGCCGAACCTGCAGGCACTGCAATAATACGGGTTACCGGGGGCGCACTACCATCCAGGAGCTGCTGCTGGTGAATCATGAAATACAAGATCTGATTTTAAACGGTGCCGGTTCTGCTGTAATCCAGGCAAAAGCGGTTGAACAGGGAATGCTTCCCCTTGTTGGCGACGGTTTGCGAAGCCTGGAAGAAGGGATAACCACGGTAAACGAGGTTGTCAGAAACACTTTTAACAGTGTTCTCGATAGTGAAATATTATCTTATACGGAAAGCAATGAGTTTATCGCCCACCTGCAAAGAAGGAAGCCGCGATGATTAAAAGAGGGCATTTCCTGTTGAACAGTAACCGGGGATTCACCCTGACAGAATTGCTTGTGATTCTCTCCCTGCTATCGCTGCTGCTGCTTGTTGCCGCCCCCGCGTTTGGAGGTTTAAGCGCCGGCAGAAACCTGGAGATTACTGCCCGCAACCTGGCAATTGACATGAGGAGAGCAAGGCAGATGGCTATCACAACGGGCGATCCTCACTGCCTGGAGTTCTTTTTATCCCAGCATTCCTACCATTACAGGATCAAAAACTGCATGACTGCCGAAAGCGAGCAGCGTTATTTTTCCGCAGGTGTCTCATACAGTTCTACCACCATTCCCGAAGTCGGCAGTATTCCCCAGTTACGTTTCAATCCCATGGGAGCGCCGAACAGCGGTGGAACCGTTGTATTGCAAGACGACAGGGGCGAAAAGATTTATGTCATTGTCACCCCGGCAACCGCCAGGGTCAGGGTTTCAATGGAGCCGCCGGATCACTGGGAGGTTTTGACAAAGTAGGTTTTTTAAATGGGGAGCGCAGCGATGGAATAAGTGGGCAGGATTTCGATCAATTGGCTTTTTAGAAGGGAAATAGCGCCATGACGAGTAGCCCGGAGGGTAAAAACATTATTTTAACCGGTTTCATGGGCAGTGGTAAAAGCGCAGTGGGGGCGGTGCTCGCCGCTGAAATGGGCCGCAGGTTGATCGATGTTGATAACATTGTTGTAGGGATCGCAGGCATGTCGATCCCCCGGATTTTCAAAGACCTGGGCGAGCTCCACTTCCGGGAATTGGAGACCAGGGCCCTGCATGAAATTTTCTCTGAAGCGACGCCTGGAAGCCTTGTGGTAGCCACCGGTGGCGGGACGGTTGTGAGGGCAGAAAACCGGGCCATCCTGAAAGAAAATGGCATTGTCATATTTTTAGAGGTTAAGGCGGATGAAGTAATCAGGCGGGTTGGCGCCGACGAGGGCAGGCCGCTGCTGGCAGGAGGAGGCAAGCTGGAAAAGGTGAAAAAAATGCTCGCTGAAAGAGATCCCCTCTACAGGGACTGTCATTTCAGCCTGGATACTACCGGCCTGGATCCGCAAGAGGTAGCGGGGGAGTTAAAAAAACTGCTGCAGCAAAAAGGCGCCTTATAAGGCGCTTTTTTGTAATCCAGGTAAGCCGGCAGGCAAGTTTTTGTTTGATCTTCCAACCCGGTTTAGGTTATATTAAAATATACCTGTTTTTGATATACTGCTTCCCGGGACGCCCGGGTTTACTGCTGTTTTTCCTCATATTCCGGCATTAATCGTAATCCGGGCAGGATATGCTAAAAGATGGGGGAAGTGTAAAGTAAGGCGAAAGAAAAGGGAGGGGTAAATCGTTGGCTGAAATTAACATCCTGGTCGTGCACGGGCCGAACCTTAACCTGTTAGGCAGGCGGGAGCCAGATATTTACGGTTCCCTTACCCTGGAGCAGCTGAACA
>PWUG01000087.1 GCA_003562605.1 Syntrophomonadaceae bacterium
CAAATCAGTAATCAGGTATTCCGGGTGGATGCCATTCATTTTTCCTACTGCGTTACCGTTTTGTGCCCTTTTACAGAAAAGTATACCCGGGTGATACGGGAAGCTTACCCGGAGGTTAATCTGGTCATGGGCACCCATACGCCGGGCACCCATACGCCCAGGGAGTTTCAGGGAGAGGTAAGAGAAATGCTTTGTGCCGACAGGCTGACCATGCCTGATTTGATTAAGGGGCGTCCCGCCAACAATCACCTGTTGATAGGAGGAAATAATGGGTAACTCTGCAGCTTATAATCTTGTTGCCATCGGTAAAATAACAGTTCTTGAAAACCTGTGAGGGTTACCATTGAGCAAGGCGCAACTGGAAAACTTGTTTATCAAGCACGGCTTTTTGGAATTTCAAGGGCTTAATTCAGGGATGATTCAAGTCTATCAGTGGGTGCAGATTAATTGCAGGTTCGGGTGTTCCAGTTATGATAAAAGCTGTGCCTGTCCCCCTAACCTGTTTTCAATTGGCGATTGTAGGGAGTTTGTGGCAGAGTATCGCCATGTGTTGACAGTGCATATATCGTAAGTGCTGGCCAAACCCGAGGATTATATGCTATAGAGCAATGACCTGATTCGCAGGATGTTATAAAAGTGAATTAGAGGTGATATTCTATTATGCAAAGCATCAAAGTGATTAGGGGTGAAAATAACAGCAGGTTTCCTTGCTGCACCTCCTTGCTTGTTGACGGAGGAGATCTCGTGGCCGTAATAGATCCGGGTGCCGGGGTAAAAGCGTTACAGGCAGCCTGTGAAAAGAAGCATGTCGATCTGGTGGTCAATACTCATTACCATTTTGATCATATCAATTGCAACCACTTGTTTTCTGAGACTAAGTTATTACTTAACCCTCTGGAAGCTGCCTGTTTTTCCGATCTTGCAAATGTAGGTAAACTTTTAGGCATACGAGAGTATTATGGTGATAACGGTGTAACTGCCTGGATAGACAATGTCAAAAATCCTCAAACAAAACAGACACCCTTTTCGCCAAGTTGCCGTCACGAGTGGTGGCTATCCACGCGTACTAATGCTGGGGAATATGCTTATGACCAGGATTGGTTTATCGGAAAGGTCAAGGTGATAATGGTACATACGCCTGGCCATACGCAAGGTCTTTGTTGTCCCTACTTCCCTGATGAAGGAGTCGTCTATACCGGCGATATCGACCTTACTTCCTTTGGACCCTGGTATGCCGGTACCGATGGCGATATCGATTCTTTTATTCAATCAGCCCGGCTCATCGCCAGCTTGAATGCCGATCATTTTATTACCGGGCATCAAGAAGGGGTGTTCTCCCGCAGTGAGTTCCAGAAAAGACTCGCCCGCTTCATAAATATTATTGAAGAACGTCAGCAGCGTCTTATCAAACTGTTGGAATCCGGGGTTACGCCTGAAGATGTTCCCAGCCACGGCCTTATATATCCACCCAAATATCATGTTGATCCATGGGTCAAGATGTGGGAAGGTATTACTGTGAGGAAACATTATGAGAGGCTACAACACCAATGGGATGGTTATAGAGAACCACAATGAAGATCA
This sequence comes from Syntrophomonadaceae bacterium, assembly GCA_003562605.1. The sequence continues at coordinate 1,582 of PWUG01000087.1, forward strand.
TTATTGTATGGGAAGCTTCCCCGAATCAGATGCGATAAATGAAAATTTACTTCAAGGGAAGCATTAAGAGATTTTTTTAGTTTCCAAAGATAGCCATACAAAAAATGAGTCAGATGCAAGCAAATAAAGTCTGGGTTCAAAAGCTCAGTTGAGGGGTGCAGTTTAATAAACACTCAAGTAAGTAAAACAAAAAAAATTATTCTCTTACTGTCACTTACTTCTTTTATCATGTGTTCTTATGGTTTTGGCCGTAATATCTTTCCGATGATTACCCCTGACATAGTCGGAGACCTTAACCTAACCTATGCTACAATTGGTGTAATAACAGCTTTTCATCAGGTTGGTTATCTAACCTTTTCTTATGTAAGTGGCAGGCTTAGTCCGCTCTTGGGCGCAGCACAACTTTCTCTAGGGGCAGTTATAATCAGCGGTATCTGCCTGCTGTTGCTTGGATTATTGAGTGAAGCCTGGGCAGTCGGAGTTTTATTTACAATTCTTGGAATCTGTGCGGCGGCTTCCTGGATTCCGATGGTAAGCATCGTAAACCAATTTTTCAGCGAAAAAAACCTCGGTAAAGCTCTTGGACTTATTTCTTCAGGAACAAGTTACGGAGTTTTTACATCAGGATTTGCTGTACCATATTTCCTGAATCGGTATGGATGGGAGAGTGTTTGGTTTATATCTGGTGCTGCTACTGTTCTTTTGGGGTTACTGGGGTTGATATATCTCCGTTCGCTTGGAGCATTTAGACTTAAGCAAAGCTATAAAAAAGAGCCTGGAAAAACAGTTTTATTCAGCAATAAAGCTCGGATTATGCATATATCATTGTTGATGTTTTTAACGGGAATAGCTTTGATTCCCTTTCAAACGTATCTGATCCCATATTTGCGGGAAGATTTACATTTAACAATAGAGGTAGGGGGAATGATATGGAAAATCATAGGTTTGCTGGGGATGGTCAGTGGATTTATTGTTGGCGCATTAGCTGATAAAATCAGCATACGGCGAACTTTAATTGTTAGCTATCTTTTGATTTTTTTCTCTTCAGTTCTTCTCCTTGTTTACCCCATAAGAGCCATAGTCTTTTGCTCAGCAGTTTTGTTCGGTCTCGCTTATTACGGTTTTTTCGGGTTAATTCCGGCTTATATTAGCAAAACGATTTCCAAAGAACATTCTTCTTCAATATTGGGGGTCAGCTTCTTTGCTTTAGGTATTGGCAGTGCGCTGGGCAACTATTTGGGTGGATTAAGTAAAACCTTAACTGCTTCTTTTATTACAACTTATTTTTCCATCAGCCTGGTCTGTATTGTTTTGATCTACCTGAGTATTTTGTTAAATGAGGATACCCCGAACAAGCTGGCAGCATTGAACGATCAAGGCCGCAGTCACAAACCTTCGTGATGGTGTTGCCGGCCTGAAAGAAACACAAACAGCCAAGCATGTCAGATACAGATAATATAATAGGTAAGAAGTAATGATACAGCAACTACTTTTTTTTGGAATAGAGGAGATTTATAAGCATTACAGCTGCGGAGATGGCCCGCTTTATGTTGGTCCACCTTCAAGGCGGTAAATTTGAGGAGGCAAGAATTCTACAGGAAAAAACAGCCAGAAACATGCACAGTCAGTTGTTTACACATCATCCCCTCCTGGATGGGATAGCCCACGGTTTTATTGAGGGTACGTTCAATGTGATTTTTGCAGGAATAGCCTGGTGGAAAAAGTACTGGCGAATTCCCGGGCGGATTCATTA
>PWUG01000114.1 GCA_003562605.1 Syntrophomonadaceae bacterium
ACAAATGAACTCTTTATTGAAGACCTGAAAAAGTATGAGTATGAACTCTTAGATATTGTAAACTATTCATCTTTTTTAGTAATAGGTGCTGCCGGATCAATTGGGCAGGCCGTAACCAAAGAAATTTTCAGACGGTGCCCAAAAGCCCTGCATGCCGTCGATATAAGCGAAAACAACTTAGTCGAATTAGTCCGTGATATTCGCAGTTCTTTGGGTTATATAGGTGGCGACTTCAAAACATTTGCCATCGATTGCGGTTCAGAAGAATTCAATGCCATGTTTTATTGTGAGGGGCCCTATGATTACATATTAAATCTCTCGGCCTTAAAACATGTCCGCAGCGAAAAAGACCCGTACACCCTGATGCGTATGATTGATGTAAACATATTAAACACTGAAAATAGCCTGAAGCAATCCACTGTTACCGGTGTGAAAAAATATTTTTGCGTCTCTACGGATAAAGCAGCCAACCCTGTCAATATGATGGGCGCATCAAAGCAGATCATGGAAATGTATCTGATGCGCCGCAGCCTCGATATAACCGTCTCGACAGCGCGCTTTGCAAACGTAGCCTTTTCCGATGGCAGCCTTCTGCACGGCTTTAATCAGCGGATTCAAAAAAAACAACCGCTGTCAGCCCCACGAGATGTCAAGCGCTACTTTATAACTCCTAAAGAATCTGGGGAGCTTTGTTTAATGTCTTGCCTGCTGGGTGATAATCGGGATATCTTTTTCCCCAAGCTGAGTGAAAACCTGCATCTGATTTCTTTTAAGAATATAGCTGTAAAATACCTGGCTCAATTAGGATATGAGGCGGTTGCCTGTGAAAGTGAAGAAGAAGCCCGCCTGAGAGTCGAAAAATTAAGCAACAAGCGAAAATGGCCATGCTATTTTTTTAACAGCGATACAACAGGAGAAAAGGACTACGAAGAGTTCTATACAGACAAAGAAATGCTTGACATGGAGCGATTTGCAGGCTTAGGCATCATAAAAAAAGAGCCTGATTTTGATGCGGATAAACTTGAACTTTTTTCCCGTAAAATTGCTGTTTTAAAAGAACAGGGTTTCTGGGCGCGTCAGGATCTGGTCAGTCTTTTCCATGAGATGATTCCGGGTTTTGCCCATAAAGAAACCGGCAAGTTCCTTGATGGAAGGATGTAAGAAATGATAAAAAGAACAATGGATATTGTTTTATCGGGAATGGCCTTAATCGTTCTTATGCCCTTATTTCCTCCAATTGCCCTTATTTTGAAGCTGACGGGTGAAGGGGAGATTTTCTACATTCAAACGCGCGTCGGCAAAGGCGGCAAAGAATTTGGATTATTTAAGTTTGCAACAATGTTTAAAGATAGCCCCAACATGCCTGGAGGTGGGATAACTCTGGCAAATGATCAGCGTGTTTTGCCTTTCGGCCGTTTTTTACGTAAAACGAAAATCAATGAGCTGCCCCAGCTCTGGAATATCTTAAAAGGCGATATGAGTATTGTCGGGCCTAGACCACTTGTTCCTGAAAGTTATATGGAGTACCCTCCAGAAGTAAAAAAAGAAATATATAACTTACAACCAGGGTTAACTGGTATCGGATCAATAATTTTTAGGGACGAAGAAATAATATTCAAAAATTCATGTAAGCCATCTGAACAATGTTATTTCGATGATATTTTGCCCTATAAAGGCAGTCTTGAAATTTGGTATAAAAATAACCAATCAATATGGTTGGATCTTAAATTAATATTTTTTACCGCCTGGGCAATATTAAATCCTAAGAGTAGAATATGTGAAAAAGTGTTTGAAAGCATTCCGGAAAGACCCGCCAGTTTACGCTCTATCCAATAATATTATGGACCTGTTTGATCATACTTGAAAGGCTGAACTTTGAAATGACCCTAAAAAAGAAAAAGATCACGCTTTCTTCGCCCCACATGAGCGATGAGGGCTACGAAATGCAATATATCAAGGAAGCGTTTGCATCAAACTGGATAGTTCCGCTTGGAGAAAACGTAGACGAGTTTGAGAATGAATTCGCCTCAAGAGTTGGCGTTCGGTCCGCTGTAGCTCTCTCTTCGGGAACTGCTGCGATTCACATGGCCTTAAAAGCTGTAGGGGTTGGTTCCGGGGACATAGTTTTTTGTTCTTCGTTCACCTTTTCTGCTTCAGCCAACCCGATTATTTATCAGCATGCCATTCCAGTTTTTATTGATTGTGACCTGGAAACCTGGAACATGAGTCCTGACGCTCTTGAAAAAGCTTTTAGGAAATACAAACCAAAAGCTGTCTTAGTGGTTCATCTATACGGTTTATCTGCAGATCTAGACCAAATTATCTCTATTTGTGACAGGCATAATGTACCGTTAATCGAAGATGCTGCCGAGAGCCTGGGAACATTTTATAAGAGCAGGCATACTGGGTCTTATGGTGATTACGGTGTATTCTCCTTCAACGGAAACAAAATTATCACTACCTCCGGCGGGGGGATGCTGGTTTCAAATAATACGAAGATGATCGATAAAGTCAGTTTCTGGGCAACTCAATCTAGGGATCCAGCCAGGCATTACCAGCACAGTGAACTTGGCTATAACTACCGGATGAGCAATATTCTTGCCGGGATCGGCAGGGGCCAGCTTAAAGTTTTGGATCAACGGATAGAAAAAAAGAAATACATTTTTGATTTTTATAGTCGTGAATTAAGCTCAATAAAAGGCATCGAAATGATGCCTGTAAATGCCTGGAACGAACCGAACTATTGGTTAAGCTGTATGACCTTAAGTGGCAAAGTTAGGCCACTGGATATCATGGACGCTTTACAAAAAGAAAATATTGAGAGCAGACCCATCTGGAAACCGATGCAATTGCAGCCCTATTTTTCTGAATTTGATTTTATAGGCAATGGGGTGTCAGAGACGATTTTCGAAAACGGTCTCTGTTTGCCCAGTGATACAAAAATGACTGATGAAGATTTAAGCAGGGTGGTTAAGATAATCAGAAATGCCTGGTAATAAATGTTTTTAAGGTGCTGGGGGTTTAATATATGAAGAAAAAACTGATTATTGTTAGTGCTGGCGGAGCGGGAAGAGAAGTGGCCCAAATAGCTCTTGACAGGCAAGCTACAAATACAGTTGAGTGGGAATTTGTAGGATTTTTAGATCCCGATCCGGATTTTTTCATTAACACAGATTATGATCTGCCATTGCTGGGTAAAGTTGATGATTGGCAACCGAGTGAAGATGAGCTGTATATAAGTGCTAGTGGTTGTCCCGATTACAGGGAAAAATCAACTCAATTGTTGGAAAAACGCGGAGCAATATTTACAAATGTTATTCACCCGAC
>PWUG01000306.1 GCA_003562605.1 Syntrophomonadaceae bacterium
CGAACCATCGCCGACCTGGAAAACTCAGAAGAAATTGAAGCAGTCCATATTGCAGAGGCGGTTCAGTACAGGAGCCTGGACCGGCAGAGATAAGATGTCAACGGTGTCAACGGGTGTCAACGGGACGGTTCTTTTGACAACAAACTAATTACCTTGGAGGGAAATCTTGTGCCCAGAACTGCCAGGAAAAGAAGCGAAACTTCAGTTTACCACATCATGATGAGAGGCAATAATCGCCAAAAAATATTTAACAGCGTTGAAGATAAAGACCGGATTACTGAAATAATTTACAAAAAAATCGCCACTGACGAAGCTGTTCTATATGCTTATTGTATCATGGACAATCACCTGCATATGGTTATTAGGGAAATTAACATTTCAATATCACAAACTATGAAAAGAATAGGCACCAGTTATGCCTGGTTTTATAATAAAAAAAACGTCAGGATAGGACACGTATTTCAGGATCGTTTTAAAAGCGAAGTAATAGAAAATGACAGCCGCCTGTTAGCTGCTGTTCGCTATGTGCACAGAAATCCTGTAAAAGCCGGAATATCAGATCTGAGCTCATACAAATGGAGCAGTTACAATAAATATCTTAATATAAAATTCGCCAACGATCCGGGTATTAAAGAGATCCTTAATATGTCATCCTTCTATTTACAGCAGGCAAGGGACGCTTTTATTAAATTTCACGAAAAAAGCGCAGATGAAGAATTTATTGACATAAATGAGCTCTCCCCTAAGGAAGCGAGACTTCTGGCTGATAATTATCTGAAAAATGCCGGTGTAAGAAAAGACAAACTAAAAAACAGGGAAAACAAAGAACTACGTGAGAGCCTGGTCCTTGAACTGGTAATTAAGTCGGATTTATCCCTGCGGGAAATTGCAACTATGCTGGAACTAAACAGGGAGACTGTAAGAAGAATAGTGTCAAAAGAACCGTCCCTTTGACACCTTTGACAAGGGTTGTAAGCTTTACAAAAGGGCCCCTTAACGGTAAGCTGTAACTAAGGTTACATAATTCTGGTATTAAAGAATTATCGTGGAGTGAATAGTATTGAAAAAAGCAGTGCCGGCCCTTTTAATTATATTAATTACCGGTTATTTCTTCTTTATCTACGATCCTGCAAATGATATTGAGGTTTTAATAAACGATCAATATGTTGTTCTGATCGATCCTGTCATAATCGACGACGGTAAATTACTAATACCGGCAAAATTACTATTTGAAGAATTAGGCGCTGAAACAGAATGGGATAGTGAAAAAAGGATATTATCAGCACTGCTCGGGGATTTTCAGATAGACCTTCCTGTTGACAGTAATAATATAACCATTGACGGAGAGATCACAATATGGGATTCCGAGGTAAAAATGTTTAACGATATCATCTATATCCCTCTCATGGCTTCGGCTGAAACCCTAAGGGCACTTGTGGGGTGGGATGAACAAACGAAAACAATTAAAATATCCACACCACGGGGGTTTGACCCGGAATATGAGAATGACAATGGGGGTCCTCCATTACACGTCGCTTACCCTCCCGTTTCCCAGTTTCGATATTATGCAAATTCTTTATTTGTATTCGGGACTACAAAGCCTAATGCTCAGGTTGATGTGAAAGTTAATGGCAAACCTGTAGATATTATTGATCTGAGAACAGGAAATTTTCTTACTATGGTAAATATACCCCGGGGTGAGGAGATTGTCATTAGAGTTGAAGCTACCGATGCAATAGGAACCACAACTGTGGAAAGGTCGGTGATTTACCCGGCAGGTTGGCGGGCAATGCCCAGTGAACCTTTAGCTGTTCACCCTACAAATTTAATTCCCGGTGAAGACCAGGTTTTAGGTCCGGGTGACACCCTGAGAGTAGCATTCCAGGGCAGTCCGGGAGCTGAAGCAAAATTTTGGATCGGAAACGAAGAGAAAATAATTTCTATGACAGAAATGGCATATCCCTCGGGGCCACCGGGAGCCGGCGGCATATATACCGCTAAATACGTAATAAGCAGACAAGATGTAACGGGATCCGGGTTATCTGCGCCTTTGCCTATTACTATCATCCTCCAAAAAGATGGCGAGCAGGTAAGCCGCGAACTGCCCGGAAAAATAACCTTTACCTCTGAGAGCCCCTATAGAGTTGTGGAAGTCAGGGGTCAAGATGAGATTAAAAACAGGGGATGGCTATATATTGTTCGCGACAACAATTATCAACTACATGCCGGCACCCTGGGCGGGACCGGTTATCCCACCAATGTAGTTGGTTACCTGATCGGCGGAACCCGTTTTGAAGCAAAAGGAACTTCTGGAGATTACTATAGGGTCAAAATTAATGAAATTGATACCTTTCTAATTCATAAAACCGCCGTCCGGGAAGTGGCTAACAAAGATACTCTTAACCCAACTTTACTCAGCTTAGATTTATCGGAAACAGGCGAAAAAGTGAGCCTGCGTCTTAATAGTTCTGAACGATTCCCCCTGCTTATTGTAGATGGAACAAATAAACTGAAAGTTAAACTTTACGGAATAGAAGAAAATGAAATTGTATCAATGCCTCCTTTAACATCGGCAGTTAAAGATTTGAAGCTTGAAACGTGTGTGGGAGATTGTGATGCATCATTGATTCTGACTGTAGAGCTTGATTATTTCATGACCGGCTTTGAGCCTGTATGGGCCGATAATCAATTTTTGCTTGATATTTACAAACCACAACAAATAAATAAAGGCAACCCTCTTAAAGATAAAACAATAATTGTCGATCCCGGGCACGGAGGCCGGGACACCGGGGCAATCGGCCCAGGTGATATTCATGAAAAAGATGTGGTGCTGGCAATGAGCCTGCATCTTCGGGATCTGCTGACTGCAGAAGGTGCAAATGTTATAATGACCCGCACCGAAGATATATTTGTTAACCTTTACGACCGTCCTGAAAGGATAGCCGATTACGACGCAGATTTATTTATCAGCGTACATTCCAATGCTCACGCTCACGGCGCCCGGGCAGTAGATATCCATGGGCTGATGATCCTTTACAATTATGATCATAACCAAAAATTAGCTGAGATAATGTTGGATGTGATGGAAGAAGAAACCGATCTGCCTGCATTCAGAACATGGAGAAGAAATATTGCAGTTCTCAGGCACCCTCAAATACCGAGTGTTTTAGTTGAAGCCGGATATATGATGCATCCCGAGGATAATTGGCATATACTGCACCCAAGGGGGCAGAAAATGTTTGCCAGAGCAATGATGGAAGGAATTAAGGAATATTTCTTATCCCTTGATTATCAATATCGCTAACCTTTTCCAGCCAGCGAA
>PWUG01000291.1 GCA_003562605.1 Syntrophomonadaceae bacterium
AAAGTTTTATTTCCTGAAACAATTCTCGATAGTATCTGGCCGGAGAGAGATTATGCTGACCCCGGTACAGTTATGCGGGCCCAGATGTTCCGTTTAAGGAAAGCCTTGAATATGGATGAAAAAAAATCATTGGCCGCCAACCTGGTTTATACACAGGGTTGCTATCACTGGAAAAACAACGTAAACTGCTGGATCGATGTCGATGAATTTGAAAACTTTGCCAACCGGGCTAATTCTCTCTCTGCCGAACAGCCTGAAGAAGCCATTAATCTTTACCAAAAAGCGATTTACCTTTATAAGGGGGAATATCTTCCCGAATCTTCTTTCAGTGAATGGGTTGTACCTTTACGCTCCTACTATCACGATCTCTACCTGGAATGTGTTTTTACCCTGGCTGATTTATTAAAGGAAAAGCATGCCTATAAAGAAATCATAAAACTTTGTGAGCAAGCCTCAATCATAGATTATTTCGAAGAAAAAATTCATATCAAGCTTATCGAAGCTTTGATGGCGGAAGGCCTGGTTACCAGGGCAAGGGCGCACTACAGTGAAGTGACATCAGCGTATTACCGGGAAATGGGTATTAAGCCATCAGATTCGATGAAAAGACTCTACAGGATAATCGGCCAGGAAACAGGTAGTTATGAACTCGACCTGGACACGATTCAGGAAGGTTTAAGAGGTAAAGAAGTTGTCAATGGCGCTTTTCTTTGTGATGTTGAGCTGTTTCGTTATTTCTACAAGCTCGAACGCCTGCGCGGTGAAAGAAGTGGAACATCTGTCCTGCTTGGCCTGCTGGCATTAGCCAAACGGGATTACAGCATGCCGCATTCAGAAGAGTTAAAAGATGCCGTGCAGTACCTGCAGGATGCAATTCTCGATTCCCTTAGAAAAGGGGATGTAGTTACCCGTTGGAACGAGGCCCAGTTCCTGCTGTTGTTGCCCGGTTTAAACAGAGAACAGGCAGCTAAAGTTTTAGACAGAATTGAAAATAATTTTTTAAGAAAATACCATCTAAAAGAGCTGGTCCTGCATAAAAAATTTGAATCTCTCCTGCCCCTCGAAACTGACGCCCATTTCTTTCATTAATTCACCATAAGTTACCGGCTATTTTGTAACAAGTTTATAACAGACAATAACTATAATTAAGTAAATTATAAAAATATTTAAGGAATTAAATATGGATATAAAAACAATGAAAAAAAATCCTCCAACTGGCCGCGGATCTGATTTTATTATCAGGGTGAAAAGCGGCCATACCATTTCACTCCAGGGAAAAATTGAACATATCCAGAGCGGCCAGGTGCAATACTTTAATGATTTTCTTGAATTGATTCTTCTGATCCAGGCCAAACTGGATGAGAAAAGCTATCCCCAGTGCGATACAGAAATAAGGACCTTTAATGGTAACAATTAAGTTGCCAGGAGGATAAAATGGGTAATAATCCTGCTAACGATAAATCTAATGATCATGATTTAGTTTTTCATGTCAGGGTTCAGTACAGGCGTAATTCGAGTATGCAGGGTTCCATTCAGTGGATGGATGGAAAGAAGAGCAGCTATTTTCGCAGTATTCTGGAACTGGGAAATTTAATTAACGAGGCCAGGCAGGAAGCCGAAGGTAAAAATTCTATTAGACATGCAGTACGGAAGTGGGAAGATAAAGAAAGTGCTTCCTGAAAAATTTTGAAGGGAAAAAGTTCTTTGGCCGGCAATTATCTTAATTTGTGTTTCCGATACCCCGGGTTTTATTTAAAAGGGCTGTAAAGCAACAGGGCTTAAAAATTGAAAGGAAAGTTACTACAGCCTGGCACCAGAAACAGGTTTTTTTATTTTATCCGGCTTGAAACACACAGGAGTGAGAGCTGTTGTATTTAATACTGGTTGACAACAATTTCATCTCTTCGCGGGGAATTAAGGCGCTGCTGGATAAAAATGAGATCAATTGCGAAGTCGTGAATTGTTCTTCCAGGGAAGCCTTATTGGATATTTCCAGGAAATTGTCTGCGGATATACTAATTATCGATTTTGACATCTTTGCCGGTGATGCAGCGGAAACCATCGGTATCCTGCGCGGGCACAGTCCCAAAGCCTATATTCTCGGATTAATTAATTACGAGCAGTATGAAAAATTGCAACATGCTATCAAGCTCGGTATCGATGATTATATGGTCAAGCCGCTGCAGATCAACGAACTAATCCTAAGAGTAAAAATTGGCATCAGGCGAAAAGAGAACAGGATTGAAAAGCCTGCAGCCGATGTGCGGAAGGAACCATATTCAGCGAAACAGGGAGATACCGGGCAGCAGCTGGATGAAGAAGTGCCTGTCAGGCAGGTTTTAAATTATTCAGAAGAAGCTATAATCGAGCATGAAACTAACGAAATTGAATCAGCCTTCTATAATAATTACTCTGAAGATCCACAACTATATAAGGTGAAACAAACAATACAAACTCATATTTCAAAATCTTTCCCGGAACTTCCGGACGATAGAAATGAACGTAAAAAGGAAAAAAGAGAGATAACTTTGATGCAAGAAACAGAAAAAGAAAAGCCGGAAAGCGAAGGGGATCATATTTGTCATGAAGAAAAACCGGAGAAAGCTATTGGATATGGCAATTGTAACAGCACAGGCGTTTTAAGGAAAACCGCCGTCAACAAACTTGCAAAAACAGCAAAAAACATTTTGACTTTATCGCTGCTGCTATTTCTTTACTTTCTTTCAGTTTTCCTGGTTCAGGGTAAAATTAGCGGCGGCGCAACGGAAATAGCGGGGCATCGGATGTATGTAGTGCTAAGTGGAAGCATGAGCCCGGCCTTGCAGGATTTATTCTTTTTAATTTTCATTCCCGTCGCTTTGATTATACTTTTAGGAGTGCGCCGCATATTTGCTTTTCAGGCCGAAGCGAAATTAGCACAAATACTTAAAACTAAGACCCCCAAAAAAGGTTTGATAAAACCAAGTCGGAAATATTTTCATGTAGATGATGCTGATCCCGGTAAAATTAAAGCGCCGGGTAGAATGTGCCACCTCGCAAAATAGAAAAATTTACAAAATAGTTGACAATAATAAAATACTGGTATAAACTCTAAAGGTAAAATATGAAATATTATGTAATCAATGTTTAAAAATTATTTTTTCTAATAGTATTCCTGAAGATAATGGCAAACCTGCTGAAAGGCAGGGGCGCAAAGCTCAAGGGTCTAAAGCTCTTAAAAGAGCCAAGATGGCCTGGCCGCCGAAACAGGATTAATTTTTGGAAGAATTTAAACTGTGGGATTTAAGCTTGCAAAGGTTCTGCTCAACCTGCAGGCTAAT
>PWUG01000361.1 GCA_003562605.1 Syntrophomonadaceae bacterium
TAAGTTTTTATATTATAACACTTAGCCGATATTTGAACCTCTTCCGGCACCGATGTTCCCAATCTATCCAATCGAGCCGGCTTGATTTGTCTTTGAAAATTCAACCAATACCTTGCTTTTTAATAAATAATGTGGTAATATTTAGACGATATAACACCCTGTTTATAAGGGTTATTTTGGGGGGTAGTACGTTAATGCAAGGTAAGGTTAAATGGTTTAACCCTGAAAAAGGGTACGGCTTTATTGAAGTCGAGGAGGGTAATGATGTTTTTGTGCATTACTCGGAGATTAAAGAGGAAGGGTTCAAAACATTAGAAGAAGGCCAGGAGGTTGAATTCGAAATTGTCGAAGGAAACCGTGGTCCACAGGCCGCAAACGTAGTTAAGATATAGGTTCAGGCTTGTTAAGTCAGGAACGATATAGGTTTGATATTATTGCCGGCGCCAATACGTCGGCTTTTTGTTATTAATAATATCAAAAGTCATTGACAGCAAGCGAAACAGGTGTTATTCTTTTTTTTGGGCAATACCCGAGTTGTTTAGTCGGGATTAGCAGAGGAGATGCAGCAGAAATGAGGCTTTCAGCGAGAGCAGAATACGGGGTGCGAGCTATGGCTGTGCTGGCAATTTATTATCAAAGCGGCCCTTTGCCTCTACGTGAAATAGCTGAGCAGGAAGAAATATCACTTAAATTTTTGGAACAAATATTCCCTGATCTCAGGCGATCGGGTCTAATTCTCAGTGTTCGCGGATCCCGTGGCGGTTATATGCTGTCACGCTCGCCCGATAATATTAATGTCGGTGATATTGTACGGGCAGTTGAAGGGCCGATTACCCCTGTTAACTGCCTTTCGGAAAGCGATAGTGAACCCTGCTGTCATCGTAAAGGAGATTGCCTTACCAGGCAGGTGTGGGAAAAACTGAGAGATCGGATTAACGATGTGCTAGATGAAGTTTTTCTCAATGAACTGGTTGATTTTAAGCCGGCACAGGTATTAACAAGACGGGAGGAGTAGATAGTGAAACATCAGCTGGTTTATATGGATCACGGAGCAACAACTCCGGTTAGGGAAGAGGTTCTGGAAGCAATTATACCTTATTTTAAGGAGCATTATGGCAACCCATCCAGCCTGCATGCCCGGGGCAGAGAGGTCCGGCACGCGGTTGATCTGGCTCGTGAAAAAACAGCGGAATCTTTGGGTGCAGCTGCCGAGGAGATTTTTTTCACTTCAGGCGGGACAGAATCAAACAATATTGCCCTGCGGGGAGCAGCAAAAAAACGTGCTTCCGCCGGCCATATAATCACTTCAAGCATTGAGCATCACGCTGTGCTCGATGTCTGCAAGGATCTTGAAAAAGAAGGTCACAGGGTTACCTACTTGCCTGTTGATCATTATGGGTGGGTTGACCCATCGGCAGTGGAAGCCGCTATAACTCCTGATACCTTCATTATATCAATTATGGCCGCAAACAATGAAGTAGGAACATTGCAGCCAGTTCACCAAATCGGTATTATCGCCAGGCAACACAATATTTTGTTTCACACCGATGCAGTTCAGGTTGTCGGGCACTTACCGGTCGATGTCAAAAGTTTAAATGTTGATTTGTTATCGCTCTCAGCGCATAAATTTAACGGACCGAAAGGTGTTGGCGCTCTCTACAAGCGTAAAGGAGCTCGTATTGATCCTCTTTATCGCGGAGGCGGCCAGGAACGTAAGCTGCGTCCCGGTACTGAAAATGTCCCCGGAATTATTGGCCTCAGCAGAGCTCTCGAGCTTTCAGTCAGTGAAATCCCGCAAAAAAAGCAGTTCCTGGAAGGCCTGCGAGATCAGCTGATCGGAGGCCTCTTAAAGATAGAAGATGTCATTTTAAATGGTCACCCCGAACTGCGTTTGCCGGGGAATGTCAATGTGAGTTTTAAATATATTGAAGGTGAATCGGTGCTCTTAAGTCTCGATCTGCAGGGAATTGCCGCATCCAGTGGTTCGGCGTGCTCATCGGGCTCACTTGAACCTTCCCATGTCCTCTCGGCAATTGGACTGGATCATCAGACTTCTCACGGTTCTATTCGCTTTAGCCTTGGCAGGGGTAACAGTGAAGAAGATGTCAATTATGTTTTAGAAAATGTACCCCGGATTGTGGATAGGCTACGTAAAATCTCCCCAATTCGCAAGTCCGGATAGCAGAGAGGAGAGCTTTATGTACAACGATAAAGTCATCGATCATTTTAGCAATCCCCGCAATGTCGGCGAACTTCCCGATGCTGATGGTGTAGGGGAAACCGGCAGCTTTAAATGCGGAGATACCATGACACTTTATATCAAGGTCAATGAAGGCCGGATTGAAGATGTCAGGTTTCAAACTTACGGCTGTGGTGCGGCTATCGCCAGCAGCAGTATGCTAACGGAAATGGTCAAAGGTAAAACTCTTGACGAAGCTTTGCAAATTACCAATCAGGAAGTAGCTGACGAACTGGGCGGTCTGCCGCCCCTGAAATTGCATTGTTCAAACCTTGCGGCAGATGCCCTGCACAACGCTATTGAGGACTATCGGAAAAAACAGGAGTCGAGGCAGGCTGGTTAAAGGGATTCGGATAAATTATGCGGATCAACTTGACAAAACCCCCGGAGGAGTGTTATTTTTTATTTAGCCTTAGCACTCTGGAGCATAGAGTGCTAAGGCGTTAGAGCGGGGGATAAATTATGGCAGCACTACTTAGTGATAGAAAGCAGCAAATTCTTCGAGCAGTTGTCGTTAATTACATCAAAACGGCAGAGCCGGTAGGTTCACGTACAGTTGCCCGCTCTTATAAGATGGGTTTAAGTTCAGCCACTATTCGAAATGAAATGGCTGATTTGGAAGATCTCGGTTACCTGGTCCAACCCCATACATCAGCCGGAAGGATCCCTTCCCAACTCGGATACCGTTATTACGTTGATAACCTGATGGATTTAGATGATCTGAGCGCAGATGATGAACTGGCGATCAGCAGTTCTCTGAGTACCGAGAAAATGCGTGAAATTGAACAGATTATTAACAACTCGGCTCGAGTTTTGTCCTCAGCCACCAATCAGACGTCATTAATCATGGGTCCGCAGTTCAGGAAAAGCGCGTTTCACCAGCTGCGAATTTTACCTCTTGATGAAAAACGCGGACTGGTTGTATTGATTACCGATACCGGTTTTATAAAGAATAAAGTCATAGACATGCAGCAGCAATTAAGTCAGGCTGAATTGCATCAGGTTGTTTCCTATCTGAATCAAAAACTGTATGGGTTGACTATCGACCAGGTTACAACTTCCCTGATCAATGAATTGAAACGTGATCTTTTTAAACGCCTGGAAATTCTTGAGCAGGCTTTTATTCTGTTGGAAGAAAGCCTGAAAGAGGAGAAACAGATCCGTGTTTTTTTAGGCGGGACGACCAATATCCTTAATCAGCCTGAATTTAAAGATGTTGATAAAATCCGCAGGATGCTGAACCTGTTTGAGCAGGAACCGCTTTTATTTAAGATACTGGAAGATACTTCAAGCGAGGATAGCATTGTTGTCAGTATTGGAGCAGAAAATGAGTATGAAGATATCCAGGAGTGCACCCTGATTACCGGAACTTACAAGATTCATGATAAAACGCTTGGCACGGTTGGCGTCCTCGGCCCGACCAGGATGGATTACAGTCGCGTAATCAGTGTAATGCGCCGCCTGGTTGATTATCTGAACCAGAGCCTTAGCTCTTGATTAAATGAATTGATAAAAAATTTTTGTGAGCAGGTGAGACTATTTATGGCCGGTAAAAAGAGGAAGAAAGAAGTGACGGCTGGCAAGAAAGAAGAACAAACCATAGAAATAGAAACTGAAGCAGTAAAGGAGGAAGAATCTGTCAAACCGGAAAAACTTACAGATCTTGAAAAAGCCCGACAAGATTGGGAGCAGGAAAAAGAAGAATTGTTAGATAAACTCAAACGCAAACAGGCTGATATTGACAATTTGCGGCGAATCAGTAAGATGGAGCAGGCTGAAGCCAGGGAGTATGCCCTGCATCAATTTCTCTCCCGCCTTCTGCCGGTATTGGATAACCTGGAGCGAGCCCTCGAATCTGCCCTTTCGGATGAAGAAGTCCCGGATAGTTATGTTGAAGGGCTGAAGATGATTCACAAGCAACTGATGCAATTAATCGAACAGGAAGGGGTTACTGAAATCGAGGCAGCCGGCTGTCCTTTCGACCCGAATTGCCATCATGCCGTGATACAGGAAGATAATAACGACAGTGAGCCGGGAACCGTTTTGGAAGAACTACAGAAAGGTTACCGTCACCATAAGCGGATTCTTCGCCCTTCAATGGTGAAGGTTTGTAAGGAATAATCTTCCGGAGGATTTCATAGCCAATAGTATTAAGTCTGAATCAAGCAGTCAGTGCCGGGGAACGGCTTCTTAAAACTATAATATATGTATTAATGATAAGCTAGGAGGAAATTAAATGGGTAAAGTAGTAGGTATTGATTTAGGAACAACCAACTCAGTAGTTGCAGCATTAATCGGCAGTGAGCCTGAAATTATTGCCAATGCCGAGGGCAGCAGGCTTACCCCTTCCGTGGTTGCTTTTACCAAGGATGGAGAACGCCTGGTCGGCCAGGTGGCAAAGCGGCAATCAATTACCAACCCAGATCGCACTATAACATCGATTAAGCGCGAGATGGGCACAGAGCATAGGGAAAAAATCGGTGATAAAGAATATACCCCGCAGGAAATCTCGGCAATGATCCTGCAGAAGCTTAAAGCTGATGCAGAAAGTTATCTCGGCGATAAAATTACGCAGGCGGTAATTACCGTTCCTGCTTACTTTACCGACAGCCAGCGCCAGGCAACAAAAGATGCCGGAACCATTGCAGGCCTTGAAGTTCTGCGCATCATCAATGAGCCTACAGCGGCAGCTCTTGCATACGGGTTGGATAAAAAAGGTGAACATAAAATACTGGTTTTCGATCTTGGCGGAGGGACCTTTGATGTTTCAGTCCTTGAATTGGGCGATGATGTTGTTGAAGTAAAAGCCACCAGCGGTAATAACCGCCTCGGTGGCGATGATTTCGATCAGAGAGTCGTCGACTACGTTGCTGAAGAATTTAAAAAAGATCAGGGGATTGACCTGCGCGGCGACCGCATGGCTCTGCAACGATTGAGCGAAGCAGCTGAAAAAGCAAAGGTTGAGCTTTCTTCGGTGACTTCCACCGATATCAACCTGCCTTTTATAACCGCTACACAGGACGGACCTAAACACCTCAATGTTTCCCTGACCAGGGCTAAGTTCGACGAACTTACCGCAGACCTGGTAGAGAAAACCATGGGTCCGACCAAACAGGCGCTTTCTGATGCAGGCTTAACTTCGAAAGAAATCGATCGGATTATATTAGTAGGTGGCTCAACCCGTATTCCGGCTGTGCAGGAAGCGATCCGCAAGCTGTTGGGCCAGGATCCGCACAAGGGTGTTAATCCCGACGAGGTTGTAGCCCTGGGGGCTGCCTATCAGGCTGCAGTGCTGGGTGGGGAAGCAAAGGATGTCCTGCTGCTTGATGTGACACCGCTTTCACTGGGGATTGAAACTTTAGGTGGAGTATATACTAAGATTATTGAACGCAACACTACTATCCCCACTGAGAAGAAACAAATATTTTCGACCGCAGCAGATAACCAGACCAGCGTCGATATTCATGTGCTGCAGGGAGAAAGGGCTATGGCAGCCGATAACAAAACCATGGGTCGTTTTATGCTTGATGGCATTCCCCCTGCTCCACGTGGAGTACCGCAAATTGAAGTAAGCTTTAATATTGATGCGAACGGTATTGTCAATGTTTCGGCCAAAGATCTTGCCACCGGCCGGGAGCAGAACATTACTATTACTGCTTCCAGCGGTTTAGAAAAAGATAAGATCGATGAAATGGTTAACGACGCGGAAAAACATGCCGAAGAAGACCGCAAACGCAAGGAAATGGCTGAAGCCCGCAACCAGGCCGACAGCCTGGCCTACAGTGCAGAAAAATCACTTAAAGATCTTGGTGACAAGGTAGAAGCTGATAAAACTGAAGAAATTAATAAGGCTATAGCAGAGCTGCGTGAAGCTGCCAAAGGCGAAGACCTCGAGCGGATTAAAGCAGCTACTGAAAAAATGAACACTTTTATGCACGAGCTTTCAGCCAAGCTTTATGAACAGGCCAAAGCACAGGAAGGCGAAGCGGCAGCCGGCGACACAGGCAAAGACGATGCTGCGTCAGATGCTGATAATGTGGTTGATGCTGATTTTGACGTGCAGGACGAAGAAGAGGAAGTTAAAGAAGAAGATAAAAAAGAAGACAAAAAAGAAGACAAAAAAGAAGACAAGAATGATAGTTAGCGACTGCTTTTGAATCTGCAGCCGTAAATTGTTTTGATGAGGATGATTTTTCGATATGAGCAAACGGGATTATTATGAAGCGCTGGGCATAGAGCGCGGCGCTTCAGCGGAAGAGATAAAAAAAGCATACCGGCGCCTGGCTAAACAATACCACCCTGACTTCAATAAAGATGATAATGAAACAGAAAAGAAGTTCAGAGAAATCAAAGAAGCCTATGATGTTTTAAGCGATCCTCAAAAGCGGGAACAATATGACCGTTTTGGTCACCAGGCCGGGTATTCCGGTGGTGCCGGCGGGTTTGAGGGTTTCGGGGGCGGTGGTTTTGGATTTGGCGGTATCGATGATATATTTGAACAGTTTTTTGGCGGCATGAGCGGCAGGCGGCGTCCGCGAGGTCCCGAACAGGGCAACCATTTGCGTTATGATCTGGATATCACCCTGGAAGATGCTTATCGCGGTGTCGATAAAGTGATCGCTATCCCTCGTACTGAGACCTGTTCTGAATGCCAGGGAAGCAGGGCTAAAGCCGGAACGAGCCCTGAAACCTGTTCTTCCTGCGGTGGTACCGGGCAGCAGCAGGTTATGCGCAATACATTGATCGGACGTATTATGAGCACTCAACCATGTGTAGCCTGCCGGGGTGAGGGCACCACCGTTAAAGAGCCTTGCCCGGATTGTTCCGGACAGGGGCGGGTAGTCATGGAAAGAAAAATTGAGGTTAAAATACCGTCAGGCATTGAAGACGGCTCACAACTGCGTGTAAGCGGTGGTGGTGAAGCAGGCCTGCGTGGAGGGCCGCCGGGTGATCTCTATGTTGTAATCAGAGTCAGGCCGCATAAACGATTTAAGCGGCACGGCAACGATCTTGCCTTGGAAATCCCGGTCAGTATCAGCCAGGCCGCTCTTGGTGTCGAAATGGAAGTGCCAACCATGGAAGGCAAAGCCAGCCTGAGAATCCCGGAAGGCACTCAGCATGGCGCCACTTTCCGCCTAAAAGGCTATGGGATGCCTCATCTGCGTGGTTCCGGAAAAGGTGACCTGCGGGTAAAAGTAAAACTGAGTGTTCCCAAGCGTTTGAATCCCCGCCAAAAAGAGCTGTTGGCTGAATTCGCCCGCTTAAGCGGTGAAGAAGTCGGCCTTGAAGATAAAGGTATTATTGATCGGGTTAAAGATGCTTTTAGCGGCGGATAATTTTCAGCCGGCATGGAGGCGCTGATGCACTATTTCTTTATAGAAGGAGAAACCCTATCCGTTGGACTTGAAATAGCGCTTGCCGGAGAAGATCTTAACCATGCCTATCGTGTACTGCGCCTGAAAGCCGGAGATAATGTAGCTATTGCCGATGGACTGGGCCGGGCCTGGAAAGGGCAGATTGTCTTTTCATCTCCAGAAAAAGTGATCGCTTGCTTAAACCGGGAACTGCCGACTGCAGAATCGTTTTTGAAAATTACCCTTTTCCAATCCCTGGTCAAGGGCGATAAAATGGATTTAATTGTGCGGCAGGCTGTAGAGCTCGGTGTTTGCCGAATTGTACCTATTTTAACCGGTCGCAGTATTCCGCAACGTGGCGGTCAGCAGGATGAAAAGAGAGTTTTACGTTGGAGAAGCATTATTCGCTCTGCAGCAGCCCAGTGCCGAAGAGCTTATTTAACAAAAATTGAGACGACCAGTAAATTGAATTCTGTTTTGCCACGGCTTGAAAGCTGTAAGACCCTGGTGCCGTGGGAAGGTGAAAAAATCTTACCGATAAGCCGAATATTAAAACAGACCTGCCCTGATGACAGGGCTGTTTTTTTGTTTATAGGACCCGAGGGAGGTTTTGACCGGCCTGAAATCGAAGCCTTAGTCAAGGCCGGTGCCATTTCTGTACATCTCGGCCCGCGAATCCTGCGCAGTGAAACTGCTGCCGCTGCGGCTATAACCATGGTTCAGGCGGCCTGGGGCGATCTCACCGGGGAAGGTGATTGCAATTGAAGAAAAAAGCTGCCTTTTTCACTCTGGGCTGCAAGGTAAATTATTGCGAGTCTGAATCACTGCAGGTGCTTTTTGAAAACGCCGGTTATCGAATCACCAATTTTGAAGATCAAGCCGATATTTATGTGATTAATACCTGTACCGTTACCGGTTACAGCGATCATAAATCGCGCAAAGCGATACGGCGGGCCCGCAGGCTTTCCCCGGATGCAATTGTAGTCGCAACCGGCTGTTATGCCCAGGGTGCGCCGGATCAGATTAGGCTGATGGATCAGGCAGATCTGATTATTGGCAATCAAGAGAGAGAAAAGCTGCCCGAAATAGTGGAATCACTACAGCGCGGCACAGTGCTTGATCTTGTTCGCGCTCATCAGAATGACAAAGGGTTTGAAATGCTGCCTCCTGCAGGGCGCAGAGGCCGCACCAGGGGGTTTCTTAAGATACAGGAAGGATGCAATCAGCGCTGCAGTTACTGCCTTGTACCGAAGGTCAGGGGGCCTCTACGCAGCCTGCCCCCGGAAGAGGCTCTTCGAAGAGCACAGATCCTGGTTGAATCGGGGTGCAGGGAGGTTGTGCTGACAGGAGTCCACCTCGGGCTTTACGGTTCAGACCTGCAGAATGTAAGCCTGGCAGATCTACTTAAAGAACTGGGGAAAATACCGGATCTTTTGCGCTTGCGTTTAAGTTCGCTCGAACCTTCCGATATTACTGCCGAGCTGGTTGAAGAAATAATCGGAACTAAAACCATTTGCCCTCATCTGCATATTCCTCTGCAAAGTGGAGATGGTGAAATTTTGAGATTGATGAATCGGCCTTATGAACCTGTTGAGTATTTATACCTGGCCAAGTGGTTAAAAAAGGAGATCCCGGGATTATCTTTAAGCACCGATATAATAGTCGGTTTTCCCGGTGAGACTGAAGAACATCACAGGCGCAGCATGAAACTGGTAAAGGATATCGGTTTCAGCCGATTGCACGTTTTTAAATACTCCTCCCGCCCCGGTACCGGGGCGGCTGAATTATCCGGCCATCTGCCCAATGAAGTTAAAGAATCCCGCAGCAGGGAGATGATCAAACTTGGTGAAAAGCTGGCTTCTGCTTACAGGAAAAAATTTATCGGCAGCATTCAACCGGTCCTTGTCGAAAAGGTAGTACCTTTCAGTTATGGAGAAGGGTTTACACCCCACTACCTGAGAGTGAGAATCAATTCTGAAATAAAAGGCCTTCACTGGCGGGGTAAAGTAATTAATGCCCGCCTTGACTGTGATGATGGCTCCTGTATCGGGGCGGTCCCAATTAAAAAGAGAAGACCGGGAAACTAATTCCGGTCTTTGCGATATTCAAATATTACTTATTTATCGTAGTTCTTCGATTAATTGAGCAAGGCTTTGCAGGCTGCCGCGGTAGTGGCAGAAAGGTTCTTCTCCTCCGCGCTGCAGGATAAAATCTTCAACAAGGAATGTGGCCATACCGGCTTCAGAAGCGCTTAGATCTTCAAGGGTATCATTTCCGGCCATCAGGCAACGTTCCGGAGGGCATTCTATTTTATGGGCAATTTCCAGGTAATACTCTTTTTTTGGCTTGCAAAAGTGCATATTTTCCATGGAAGTAACCAGCTGAAAATCTTTTTCAGAGAGGCCGGTCCAGGAAAGCCGCTGCAAAACTGCTGTAGAGGGAAAAACTGGATTGGTTGCCAGGATTAGGGCCAGGTTTTTCTTCTTTGCCGATTCGATTACTGTCCGGGCATAGGGATGCCCTTTCGCCCAACGGCTTAGAGACGAAAAGTCGTCCCGGTAGTAATCCTCGACGATAGTTTCAATCTGCTCGCGATCATATCCTATTCGCCGGCAAAAATCTTCGTAAAAAACGGTTTCGTTTTTCTTTGTGGGATCGTCATTTTCGATCATAACGGCTGTTGAACCGAAAAGGTGTGCCGCAAAATCATCCCGGCTGATTAAGTCAACAAATTTTCGGGAAAGATCGTCAATATAGGCCAGTGTAAAGTTTTCGGCATCGAGATCGAGCAGAGTTCCATCTAAATCAATCAGTAATGCGTCATATCTATTTGTTTTTATATCGCTCATACTTTTTCATCGCCGGCTTCTTCTTCCGGTAATTGTATGAGCTCTTCGTCATATATTTCATCGTTGGCTTCGCTGATAATTTTCTGAATATCATGCAATAATGTTGATACTTTATACTCTGCGTCTAAGAGGCGCTTGATTAAAACATTCATATTGATAACTTCATATAAATTTTCAATTTTTTTCTTTTCTTCAGCTGATGGCTCAATACCGGATAACTGCTGCTTATACATCTTTACCTGTTCAGCGCGGAAATCAAGCAGCATTTTTTTCCCAGTATCATCGGTTTTCATAGCAGCCTGCGCTTCTTTCATCTCTTTAAACTCAGATGATTCACGCAATGCTTTGGCCAGGTTATGTGCAGCATCGTACGGGTTCATAAGTATAACACTCCAATCTCTTAAGTTATATTTTATTATATAGCCATAAGTGTGTTTAATGCAATACTTATAGGACAAAAAAGCCTTTATAGTCAATATTCTTTTCGGACATCATAAGTGCCGGTTAACTTCATGATCTGTTCTGCAGCATTTTCTATGCTTTCTGCATCAATAACAGAGTCGAATCTTGCACACTCAGGCCGGGAGTCACTGTAAAACTGATCGTAATAATCAGCGCATAATAATCTTGAAACGTTATAGTAGTCACCATGTTCGAGCATTATTATCAACCGATCAACTTTTTTGTCACCTAAACGCTTCCGTAATGATGAAAGAGCATGCTTGAGCTGCTCAAGCAGTTCCTCAGACATTGCGGCAGGAATATAAGTGCTGACAATTCGCTTAACCCTGGTTTCCATAGAGGCTGTCAGCAGGATCTGGTAACCTTTTTCCATGGCCTCAGCCAGAAAAGGAGGCAGGTATATATTACCGATACGACGCCCTTCACCTTCAATATAAAGATATGGGAGTTCTTTATAACGATCGAGCTGCTGCAGCAGGAGCGCATCAAAATTTTTCTGAGAACGGCTGGTATTTAAGCCAACGGCGCCGAATACAGAACCGCGGTGATTGGCGAGCTCTTCAAGATCGATCACCGGAAGGCCCTTTTGATCTATATTCTGAAGGAGAGCAGTTTTACCGACACCGGTTAACCCGTGGACAACATAAAGCTTGCATTTAAGCTTGTAGTCGGCAAGGCGTTCGATTACATAATTGCGGTAAGCCTTGTAGCCTTTTTTCAGGCGCAGGGGTTGAATACCGGCAAGCATTAAGATCTGATATAAACTCTGACTGCGCATGCCGCCTCTGCTGCAATAGAGCAGGGGTTTTTCACCGTTGCAGGTCCGAACTATCTTATCGACCAGGGCTGGCAGCTTCGGCGCGACCATATCCAGGGCCGCCCGCCGGGCCTCGGTTTCACCGAGCTGGTGGTATATAATGCCCAGCTGGTGATGCTCCTGATCATTAAACAGGGGAATATTGATGGCTCCGGGTATCGAGGCTTCAGCATATTCAGTCGGTGTGCGGACATCAATAAATAGCAAATCTGAACGCTTAAGTGCTTCCATAATCTCAATTTCCAAACTATCCACACTCCCCTAACTCACATTTAATTATAAACGATCGATTGAACTATGTAAAAATTTTACCCTTTAAAAGGTAATAGAGCTTCCTTTAGCGAAGTACAATTATCAATGCAGCCGGATTGTCGGTTTTGCTTGCTTCTCAATGGAAATTGGCTGTGTTATAATACCGGTCAGGAGGAATTAAGATGTCTGCTGATTGCATTTTTTGTAAGATCATTAAACGGGAGCTTGATGCAGATATAGTATATGAAGATGACAGTGTTGTCGCGTTTAAAGATATAAACCCGGCAGCTCCCGTTCACATTCTCATAGTTCCGCGCAAGCATATCCCGACCCTGCAGGATATGGAAAATGATGATAAGTTGCTTGTTGGTCATATGCATACAGTGGCTAATGAAGTAGCCCGGGCTTTTAAACTGGATAAAAAAGGTTACAGGGTTGTCATTAACTGCGGCCCGGATGCAGGGCAAATTGTTTTTCACCTTCACCTCCATCTCCTGGGAGGAA
>PWUG01000210.1 GCA_003562605.1 Syntrophomonadaceae bacterium
AAGAGCTGAAACTACAAGCTGCACAGCATGCTGTAGGCTATGTAAGTTCTGGAATGGTTATAGGACTTGGACACGGCAGCACGGCCTTACTGGCGGTTAATCAGATTGCCCGAATGGTGAATAAGGGGTCACTTAGAGACATATTCTGCGTTCCTGCATCTAATGCTGTTGAGAAAGCCGCACAGAAACTAGATTTGCCGCTTACCACCTTGAATGAGCATCCCGTTTTGGATATCACTATTGATGGTGCGGACGAAGTTAACCTGGCCCTGGAAATGATAAAAGGTGGCGGTGGAGCACTTTTGAAGGAAAAGATGCTTGCGCAGGCCAGCCGGCGAGAGATGATTATAGTTGATGAATCAAAGTTGTCGCCGGTCCTGGGGATGAAGCAGCCTGTACCTGTAGAAGTTATACATTTTGGTTGGCGGTATCAGGTTGTTTTTTTGGAACAGCTGGGCGCGAAAGTGAAAGTGCGCCTCACTGCCGGCGGTTCGCATTTTATAACAGATCAGGGGAACAGGATTCTTGACTGCGATTTTGGCCCGATAACAAAGCCCGCCCAGTTGGCAGCCCGGTTAAATGAGCATGCAGGTATAATTGAACACGGCCTTTTTATCAATTTAGCAACTGATCTGGTCATTGCAGGCGTAAAGGGCATCCGGCATTTGAAAGAAAGGCAACAATAGATCAAATTTAAGGTTGCCTTACCGGGGCAGCAGCATGTTGCGATGTACGCGGTTATTGTATTCACTTGGAGGGTATCAATAATGGAAATAGTGGCAGTGATTGTTTTAATTATATTCTTGTTTTCACTGGCGATCATTGTTTCAATGTGGCGTACCAGAAAAGCTGTAGCTGCAGTAGTAAAAACCTTTCGCGAAAATAACGCCATCGATGTTGAGAATGCGAAAACAGCAGTTGAACTTGGTCTCAATAAAAAACCTTTTTTTGAAAGAATGGTAACAACACGTGACTATAAACCCGATGCATTGCAGGCATTGATAAACACAGGAGTAGTTATTGTTAAAGAAGATGGTAAACTTTACCTTTCCGAAAAGGATATTAATAAAATTCACCATTTGAAAAAGAAGTGATGAATTTATACGGAAATATACAAGAGCATCATTAACTATAAAGTGTCGGCTGATTGAACCTTTACATTTCGGCAAAGCCGGCAAGAACTGACTCATAAAGCGCTAACTGAACTTTTTCGAAGAAACGGCTGCCGCGTAGAGCATTGGCGGAGCTTGGATCGCCCATAACTCCTGAGGGAGAGATTGCTGTAATACCTTCTTTAAAGACACGGTCTACCAGAATCTCGGATAGTGAACCAACATACCCTGCCTCTGCCTGGTCCATACGAACATGTTTCGGATACAAGTACAACATTACAGAAGTCTCGTAGTCGCAGGCATGACCACCACAGGCGCCGGGTTGCAAACTCTCACTGCCCTCCATTTTTTTTAAAAGCTCCAGCATCTTACTGAGGGGTAGGCCAGTTACAATTTTTAATGCAGGGTATTTAAATCGCAGGTTGGCTGCGATTTCCTCCAGGACTTTGAAGTTTCCGCCATGTGATGAAAGCAAAACAACCTTTTCA
Organism: Syntrophomonadaceae bacterium; assembly: GCA_003562605.1. The sequence goes on from PWUG01000210.1 coordinate 1,601, forward strand.
AACCCATGAGATTTATAGGCAGTGACATAATCCTCCACTATACCGGTAAAAACTTCAGGTCTCAAAGTCAGACTTCCCGGTAGTTTCATGTGATGGGAGGAAAGCCCCGGACGGATCACCGGCGCTACCAGGGCATCACCAAGGCGCTTAGCCAGGTCTACTGCTGATGCCTCCCCGATAGCGGAATCCGTGAGTTCGGCAAGATGGGGCCCGTGTTGTTCGATAGATGCAGTGCAAATAATAACCGTCCGGTATCCTTTTTCCAAAGCTTCTTTAATTTCCGGCCAGGTCATTTCTTCCATTAAGTATCTATTCATCAAAATCCTCCCTTTACTAAGTAATATAGGCCTTACATTCACCTTAAGCCAGGGTTTAACCCGAAGATGAAGGTTATGCTGGAAAGAAATATCTGATTGCCATATCTATAATTCAATAATTTGTTATATAGATTTCTCATATGGCTCTATAATCAGGAAGAAACTTATAACATGGGATAAGCAGTTCATTGTAAGCCATCTAAAAAAGCTTCGATGTTTCCTGCCAGGGCAGTAGCATTGTAGCCACCTTCCAGGGCGGCAAAGAGATGACCTTTGCATTTTTCCCGGGCAAAAGATCCCAGAAGTTGGCCAATAGTATTATAATCCTGACTGGTCAGTATTCCTCCCCAATCATTGATGCCGCGGTCAAAACCCGCCGACACAGCCACTATTTCTGCTTCATAGTCCTGCAGATCCTTCTCCAAAACATTAAGGTAGCGGAGACGGGAATTTTCCTGGCTGTGCCAGAATGTTACTGTGTTATCGTTTTGAAATATATTGGCTGTTCCATCACCGAAATGCAGGTCGAAGTCGACTATTAGAGCCTTACTGATATGGCCTAATTGGAATATGTGCTTTATCGCGACAGCAATATTGTTAAAGTAGCAGAAGCCCCAGCTGGAATCAGCAGAAGCATGATGACCGGGGGGCCGGCAAAGAGCGAATGCAAATTCCCCGCTGAATGCCGTTTCTGCTGCTTCTATGGATGACCCTGCTGCCAGTAAAGCAGTATGGCAGAGTAAATCATCCTGTGTCACACTGTTCCAGTGTCCGGTTGTATGGACACGCAATATCTCTTCTTTTGTGGCGGATCGCGGTTCGCGAATGGGGTATTTCCCTTCGAGAGCGGCCAGGGCAGGTTCCAGCCTTCCCTGCTCAGCTGCAGGATCAAAAGCATAGTGTTCCAAAAAATCGCGGTGGAAAAAGATTTTCACAATAATACACCTCCATCTTAAGCTATTATAACCTGAAAAAAGAGACAGGTCAGGGGCTAAATCTCAATGACCTGGAAAGCAAGCTCAGGTTAACAACATATTTTACAGGGGATATCAATCCTGGCCCGCCATCGGTAATCTAAAAATTCTAACAGATTCTTGTAAGCCCTTTTTGGGTATGATATATTTAGAATATGAGCTCCAGGATTTTTAAAACCTGGAGTTTCGCTTCCCATATTGCGAAAGGAATTCCTGTGATTTAAAAATGCAGCATGCAAATAAAAATCATAGTTAACGGGGGTGGCAGATTATGAAAAAAAAGAATGAAGATCAGCATTCAAATAACGAAGGATCAAACAATGGTGGGCATGAGCATTCAAATCATGATAATCATGACAGGCACGCCGGCCACAGTCCCGGTATGTTTCGTGAAAAATTCTGGCTCTCCCTG
>PWUG01000340.1 GCA_003562605.1 Syntrophomonadaceae bacterium
AAATATTATATGCGGGGGGCTGCGCCTGGGCCGAGCCTGCCGAGCAGCATATTATGATCGAACTTCTATCTGCTTCGAACGAGACAGTCTGGGCCAACCCTTATGGCAAGCTCACGGGACCTTTACTGCCCCGTATTACAACTCTCAAAGAAGGCCTGACTATCTATAACCCCGGCGTAAATTTTTTAGCGATTCCGTCGCTTGGCGCATTGAACGAAAGGCGCCGCCTGCTGCAGGTAAAACTATACCTGATCGGAAGGGATTTCGAGCCGGACCTGGTTTGGATCGACGCACCCCTGGCCGCGCGTTTTACTGCTTACTACGGTAAGAAAGGGGCGCTTACCTTTTACTATGCCGCAGAGGATTTAGACAACCTGTCCTCAAGGGCGGAGAGAAAAAAGTTAACCGAGGCGGTTGACCTGGTGATTACCCCTTCTCCAAAACTTCACAAGAAGTATAAGGAACAGACGGGTAAAGCTTATCTTCTAAGCGGGGGTGACCTGATTCCGCCGCCTGAAACCGAAGATGATGAGCCTGAAGATGAACTGGTTGAAAAAGCTTTCATGGAAGCGCTGCAGAAGCGCCTGGAAGAGATCAGCCGCATAGTGGAAAAAGAGATGGCTCAAAAAAGCTTTTGTAAATGACGGTCGGGAAAGAAGTCAGGCGGTTATTGTTGAATTAATTGCAATGATCTAACGGTGGGGGTGAAGCTGGCTGTGTCAGGAAACGGTGAACAATCCACAACTGCCGATTTTAAATCTGCACCGGATTTCAGCTTCAGGAAACTCTTTTCCGATATTGCTGTCTACAGTTCAGGCAACCTGCTGATCAAAGGTATGTCCATCATTTCAGCCCCGATCTTTACCCGCATCTTCGACCCTGCCCAGTACGGGGCCTGGAGTTTTATCAATGTGATGATCGCCTTTTTAACCGGCATCCTGATCCTCGGCGGAGATAACGCCTACACCCGCTTTTTTTTCAAATGTAAAACCGAAGAAGAAAAACAAACCCTTACAGCCACCTGGTTCTCTTTCCTGGCGGTATGGAGTATCATTGTTTTAATTGCTGTTTTACCTTTCAGCGGAATCCTGGCAGAGTGGATGTTCGGCACCGACCAGTACCGGGCAGCGCTGTTTATCGGACTGCTTTCCAGCCCACCGGCGATGATGAACCTGATTCTATCACAGGCTTTGCGCAACCGCTTCCGGGCGAAGGCTTTTACTGTTTTAAATGTAATTACTGCGGTGTTGATCCTGACTTTGTCAGTATTCTTTGTGCTGGTCTTCGATTTGGGAGTTGCCGGGGCCCTCCTCGGCACTGCTGCTGCTTCTTTGCTGATGATTCCGGTGCGTCTGTGGTTTATCCGTGACCTGCTTAGCTGGAGCTTTTCACTTGTCTTTTTGAAGAGGCTGCTTATTTTTGGGCTGCCGCTGGTGCCGATGAATGTAGCATTCTGGCTGCTCAGCAACGCCGACCGCCTGATGCTGGTACGACTTGCTTCGCTGGGAGAGGTCGGGCTTTATTCTATTGCCGCGGCGATGGCTGCTGTATTGATGCTGCTGCAAACAGCTGTGGGTCAATCGTGGATGCCGCATGCGGTTAAAGTTTACGAAGAGGATCGGGATCATGCGGCACTGGTTTTTAAGCGGACCATGATTTACCTGCTGGCCGGATCAGGATTTATCATAACAGGCTTTGTCGCCTTGTCGCAGGAAGTGCTCTTTGTGCTGGTGCCTCCTACTTATTACGGTGCATTCCGGGCCATACCGTTCCTGGCGGCCGGTTTTCTTTTCTTTACGACCGCCCAGGTTTCAGCAGTCGGGATCATGGTTAAAAATAAGACCGTCTACATTATGGCAGCCTGCTGGCTGGTGGCCATGGCCAATATCGGTTTTAATGCTCTGTTTATCCCGCTCTGGGGGATTGCCGGGGCCGGTGCAGCCACCGGTTTGGCCTACTTTTTATTTGCTTTAAGTTATGCCCTTATTTCCAGGAGGCTCTGGCCCGTCGATTACCCGGTCAGGGTTATCTTCGGCCTTCTGGCCGCGCCTTTGGCGGCGATAGGATTGGTGGTCTTGATTGCATACGGCGGACCGGGGCTGTGGCCTAACCTGGGTCTGAAGATGGTCGTCCTGGCGGCTTGCGGTGCCGTGCTGCTTTTTATTTTGGGGCGGGCGGAGCAGGTGAGCCCGGCCGGGATGATCCTGATGGTCAGGGGATTATTGAAGAGGGGGTAGTTGACCCGGTGAGAGTTCTCTTTGCAGAATCGCACAACCTGGACCGGCCCGATCCACTCGGATCGCACCATTATATCCGTCTTTTTCAGAAAGCGGGATACGACTGTCTCTGGTTGGGCCCGGCGGTCAGCCCCCTGCATATCTTTAAACCCGATGCCTTAAACCGGCACCGTTTCGCAGTCTGGCGCGAGGGGTGCCGCGAGGTGGACGGTATCGGCTGGCTGGTGCCCCTGACCCTGCTTTTTTATTATAATTTGCCCCTGCTGCGCAGCTTGCCGGTTGGGCGCAGCCAGTACCGTTTTTGCTTTCCTCCCCTGGCGGGACAGCTCAGGAAAGCCGGTTTCGATTCGACCGACCTGCTCTGGTGTGCAGGGCCGGTTGCCTACAGCCTGCTGGACCTAATCCCTCACCGGGTTAGCTGCTACCGCCTGGCCGATCGGCTCGATCAATTCAGCGGTATTCCGGATAGTGTCGGGCAGCTGCAGAAAGAGCTGATCAGTCGGGTTGACTTTGTTCTGGCCACATCACTTGCACTGGTGGAGTGGGCCCGATCGGTAAGGGAAGATAATATTTATTACCTGCCGAACGGGGTAAGCGGTATTTTTTTTGAAGATAGAGATCCGCTTCCGGATGATTTTCCGGCAGACAAAAAGCCGGTGGCGGTATATGCAGGAACCCTCGATACCCGTTTTGACCTGAACACTCTGACCCATGCCGTACAGAATGTCAAAGAATTACATTTTCTGGTTATCGGGCCGGTGACTTATGAAGGGTTAGCGCCGGGGCTCAAAGATCTGCAGGCTGAAGAGAACTTTACCTGGGTGGGAGCGAAAGAATATGAGCGGCTTCCCGCTTACCTGCAAGGCAGCACTGTAGGAATAATTCCCTTTTACCTGAGCGAGCTGACCGAGGCGGTAAACCCGATAAAATATTATGAGTACCTGGCCAGCGGTTTGCCGGTGGTGGCTCCGGCGATGCGCGAACTGCGGGCGATGAAAGGACCCCTGCACTCATATAACGATAAAGAAGGTTTCTGTGCTGCCCTGCGGCAGGCACTGAAGGAAC
>PWUG01000068.1 GCA_003562605.1 Syntrophomonadaceae bacterium
ATTTATTGAAAGGTAATAAGTTTCACCTTCATCAATTTTAAAATATTCGCCATGCAGGGAGTAATCACGGATAGCGTCGGCTTCGAGACGTTCACCGGCAAAAAGAGTTAAAGCGGCAACCTGGTTAAAGCTGAGATCAGTATATATATGTTCCCGGTAGGTAGCATAAGTTGGGATTACGTAGCTAAAAATGCCCATATCCTGGAAGTATTCGAAAGTAGCCATCAGCAGCGCTTTCTGGCGCTGCATTCTATTTAAATCGTCCCGTGAATCAGGTTCACGGTAAGTCAGGTAGGTCAGGTAACCCCGGCCGTCGAGGAGCTGTGGCCCGGCATTGAGCGATTCCTGCGGCGTAAAACCGATCATTTGCTCTTCCACCGTGTAGTGAACGCCGCCCAGCGAATCAATCAACTGCTTCAGACCCTCGATATCCATGGCAATATAGTAGTGCAGTTCAAAATCTTCAAGCAGCTGACTGACCGTTTCGATCGTGTAGCGTATTCCTTCTTCATGCCGATCTTCCCTGTTTTGTTCATAACCGTAGCTGTATGACTGCCGGATCCTGTCTTTTACTCCGATGTGTGCGATTTCAACATATGAATCACGGGGAATAGCCAGCAGTTTCAGGGAATCCTGGTCGAAATTTATTGAAGCTACCAGGATCGTGTCGACATAATAAACATCTCCGAATGTATTATCTTCATTTCGGTTATGCAAACCGAGCACCGCAACATTGATCACCCTTTCCTCAAAATACTCTTCTACTTCACCACTGTGATCAAAATCATGGCTGAAGAGTGTTGCAGGTGCAAAATAAACCTGGTAAAAACCATAAAAAATAATGGAAAACGAAACCAGGATAATCGAAAAGATAATCCCCAGCGAAGTATATAATTTAAGTTTCGGTGACAGATTTTTCACCTTCCTGGATCCTGTTTATTTTTTCTAAGGCTAATTGCTCTGTTCCTGTCCCTTAGAAACAAACAGGTTTACTTCCGAGTTGTATTTAATTAAACTACCGGCTATCGGCTCAGAATGAATTACCTGTCCGTTATCAAGGAAGTTATCATAACGGTTTTCCGCCCTGCCAATCACCAGGCCAATTTTTCTGAGAGCAAGCCCGGCCTCGAAAATAGTCATCCCCCTTAAATCGGGAACCTCAATAAGGTTTGCCTCGTTATCATCACTTTCTCTTCCAAAAAGTCCGTCCCGAAAAATACCCGTGCCCAGGCCTTTTTCGCGCTCTTCTTCCAAGCGTTTTCTTTCCTGTTCTTCCAAATATTCAGGACTGTCTTTAAGCACAATTGGCCGCCAGGGCTCTGCATCAATACCGAAAACCTCCTTAATTACCTGTACCCGTTCTTTCTGATTCAGCACCTGGTACCAGATACCGTCCTTCATCTGCCCGCTTCCCTGCAGAGTATAAAAGTGCAGGTTCTCATCGGTAACTTCAACATCGCGCCCGTAATAAGCCATCGCGGCAATCTGGGTGTAAGACAGGTCGGTCTCGACATAATCCTTGTAGATGCGGTAAGTAGCCGGGATATCAGTTATACGGCCTTTTTCCCGCAGGTAATAAAAAGTCTCTTTCAGCAGATTCATCTGCCGATCGATGCGTCCGTAATCCTGACTGGTTTTATTGTCGCGGTACTGCAGGTAGCGCAAAAAGGTTTTCCCGTCCATTAACTGCGGGCCTTCCGGCACCAAAACTCTGCCTATTTCCCAGTGTTTGTCGATAATCTCTTCCTCGACTTCATAATAGATGCCGCCCATGGCGTCGACCAACTCGATAACCGAATACATATCGACAGATATGTAGTAGTGAATCGGGATGCCGCCCAAAACGTTACTGACAGTATGCAGGGTATAACGAATACCGTCGGCGTGGTTGTCCTCTCCCCCCCCGTGCCGGTAACCGTTATAGTAAGAATGGTTAATTTTATCGTGGAAACCGCCCATACCGTAGATAGGCACGTATGAATCACGCGGGATACGCACCACCGATATTTCATCTGTCTCGAAATTAATTGTAAAAACGGCAAGCATATCCGGGCGGAACATATATTCTCCATAAGCTTCACGGTTCCAACCGCGATCAAAGCCCAGCATTCCGATATTGACAATATGTTCGGGGAAAACAGCACCTATATCATATTCCTGATCAAAAGCAGCTTCATCGAGCAGTACCCGCTGTGTTTCCTTAATCTCGCTATAAAAAGCCATCACGTAGGTCCCTGCAGCCGCAAGCATTAAAACCAGTACCGCTGCGATAATCAGCAGCGCAATTTTAAACCTGCTGCGCGGTATTTTTACCTTCGGTCCCTCAGATGAATCGCTTTTTTGTGCTTCAGTCCAGTTTAACTCTTCAAATTTCGATTTCTTCTCTCCAAGGTTAGCTGCTTTACTTCCTGCCGGCCCGACAGAACTTTGCGGGGATCCCTGTTTCTGATCAGGCTGGTTCGGATAAACATCTTTTCCCCGATCATTATCCATCTACAATGCCCCCTTATTGAAGCTGAAAACCACCTGTCTAAATTATAACATGAAGGGCAAAGTTTCTACCTTTTTACCGCTTAAAAAGCTCTGGTCTGCCCAGAGATAATCCCACTCCCCAAAACGTCCGACCGGCAGGATTCCGCATTTTCCGATATAATCCAGAACAAAGTCGCGGCGTGCAACCATACCATGATCGAAAACCACGTTCCCGTAAGGTAAAGTACGGTAATCGGCCACGGCAATGTCGCTGCGTGAAGCAAGCTGCATTTGCTCTGCAGATGTTATGACATGCTCAATAAGCTCTTCACCCGTGCATTTTAGCTGGTAATGTCGGGAAAAATAAGTTTCAAACTGCAGAGAACTGCAGCCCTCGGGTACATTAGCCGGTGATTTGCGGTAAGGGGCGTGGACTCGCGACGGCCTGATGTCATGATCGTAGATATAAAACCAGAGATGGCCACCCGCCCGGGGCTTATTAAAGCCGAGTGAAACGAGGGCCACTGAAGTAGCCCAGAGCGATGATGCTGCTTCCCGGACTGCCAAAGGCGCCGAGTCAATCATACCGATCAGTTCGGGCAAAGGAACACTGCTTACCAGGTAGTCGTAGTGCTCACTAGATCCGTCTTTGAACTCAACCAGGCGCCTGGAAGGATCCAGGTAAACAGCTTCTTTGCCGGTGCGCAGGTCAAGATCACCGACCAGCGGTTCGAGAAAAGTGCGGTAACCGCCCCGGAGCGGGTAAAGCATTTCAGGCAGGTAATAAGTTGAAGGAGTGCGCTCGGTCATTGCCCC
>PWUG01000037.1 GCA_003562605.1 Syntrophomonadaceae bacterium
ATTTTTGCTTGAAACATAATAACTTTATCCAGATAATCACTTCTTCCCTCATGCTTCAAGATAGCTTTTTGCTAATGTAAGGTAATAATAGAAACAAATTCAGAAATAAGCGCCCTCAATTCTCCTATCCATTTAATTCTTGAAGCAGTTACAGTATTTATATAAAGTGTTTTACGGGTATTCAATAATGATATAATTAAACCAGCTAAACCAACGATGAAAGATAAAATAATACCAACTGCAGTGATAAAACCCCCCATATAAGCACCTCTTTCCATTAACATTTCATCATTATTGGGTTGTCTTAGTTTTTGGGCAGCCTGTTAGCGGCCTACTGCTCTCTGATCAGCCGTTGGACTTTCTCTTTGCGCCGGGCAATCGTTGTTGGAGCTTGCGGTCTTGGGGATCCACCTGCGCCTCTCCTTCCTTCCGGTACTACCAGGATGCCGCTAAAGCAGGGATAAGGTTGTCTCCTCGAAGTGACTTTTTCTTTGTTAAATTCTCAGCCACCTTACATGAGTATATTTTTCCTCCATCTTATCCCAGAAGCCACTGCTCCAATCGAAGACTAAAGCCACTTCCCAGTCTTGCGGCAAGTTATTAAGGCTCGCCTGAACCAACTTTTCTCCCCAGCCCTTTATTGCAGAATTGATCTCCATGATTTGCATAACTTTATACTCAAAGTCATATAACAAATATATACCGACCGCAGTCGGGTGGAAGGGTTTCGTCTCAGGGATCTTTCTTTTGTTACCTGCCAATTCGCTTGAAGCCTGTATAGAGTCCTCAGTAATCCGGATAAATTTAATTGCCTCTAAAGCGGCCAAACTCTTGGCGGTATTCTCAGCTAAAGATGGGATTGTCTTAACCTTCTTAAGTGTCCATACAGTTACGTCTTTATCATTATTCAGCTTGCTGTTTGGAAGGTCCACCTGCGCTGCTCCCCTCTCTTATTAAAAACTCACTATTCCCAGCTGCTCTGGCTCTTCGCCCTTATTTTTCCGCTCAGCCTTCTTGAAGGTAATCCCATATGTGAAGAAAACTTTTGTTATTTTTTGGGCTTCTTTCTGGGTTTCTTTTTTCTTTCGGGATCAGCTATAGGTTTCTCAACCGGAGCTTTCTCAGCCGGGTTCTTCTTTTTGAGCCCTCTTTTTGGTTTTTTATCTCCCATATCAATTCCCTCCTTACGGTCTTTTCATGGGGCTAAAAATCTAACTGTTTCTGCTCTGGCCCCTTCCCCTTGCTCTTCCGTTCGGCCTTCTTGAAAGTAACCTCCGGGGACATCCGGGGATATTCTAATTGCTTCCCGTTTAATATTTCTTCAATGGTTAGGATCTGTATTTTGGGGTAGAGCTTACCTGGGAAGAATTCCGGTTCATAAAAGCCAGCAGCTGCCGCTTCTTCCTTCATGGGTTTAGAGGGTTCTAGTAAAGTGATAAACGCACCAATAGCTGCCTGTTCCCGTTCTAACACACCCTTCAAGTCTCTAATTTGGCTTACAGTAACATGGCCACCTTTTACTGAAACAATAATACTTTTAGCCTTGCCGCTGGTATCATCAATAAAATAGACATAGCCATCAATGCCGCTGTCGGCTCCCCTTTTCTTATCTTAGACCGCCCTGGCGGCTACTTCACCTAAGGCTCACCATTCGAGTTGATATTTATCTTATTCTGCAAGAGCTACTACTCTTTGAAGGTTTTTCGGATCTCCTAGCACTTCATAAGGGCTAAGCTTTCCTTTTATTTTAGTTCTATGGCAGGATAGCCATTTTATCTTGTTAACAGTAATCTGCTGGATTAGAATGGTCTTTAGTGTTGATGAGTTTCTCGATTTCATCAAGCCTTTTGCAAAACTCTTCAACATTGCTTGGTACAGGGAAATCAATATTAACTGTAGGGGCTTCAACCGCTCCCGCCTTAAGCGCTTTTTTCTCAAGAGAGGATAGCTCATGCAGAATGCTCGTAAATTTACTCATACCCTCTCGAATAGTGTCGGTCCACCCGTAAGTCATTTCATGGGTTTCCACGAAAGGCTCCTGCGGAATTATTTGATGACACTCGACCTCGTATTTTTTTGCATAACCATACAAACGAGATAGCACTATAATCTTGCTTTTTAAATCATTTAAATGGTTTTCTGGTTCAGCATTACCAAAGAACCGAGGGAATTCTTCTGTGCATTGAATGGCTACTGCTTTAAGCAAGCGTTGTAGTGCAATTGGACGCAAGCGCAACCACTTTAGATAGTCTTCGCTTGGGGTTTCTTTTGGCTCTATAAACTCCGCGCCACGTTTAATTTGGTCTAGGGTTGCTTCTATAGCCCTAAACCTATCAGTCAACATGTGCCATGCCAGTGCAAACTGCCACCCACATTTTTGTTTCCGAAAGATGCCTTTTACAACTTCACTTTCATTTTTAAGTGCATCTGGCGTATAAGATCTATACTTCGACAATGCTTTATAAAATGTTATTGCAAGGGCGACCACTATCACTGGTAGCACCAGCCTGCCGATAGGAATTCTATTGCCCAAAGCTACAGCCAGCACGCTGGAAGAGCCCCAAAAAATACCCAACAAAACAAAAAACTCAACCGTTTCTTTATAAACAAATCCTAGAAAACGGTACACGTGTTTATACCATTCTTTTTCAACGAATATCATAACATGCTCGCTTTGATAAGGCCCGTTTTCGCTCATTCGTAAAACCTTCTTTTTAAATTTATGTATATTACCCTCAAAAAGACTTAAGTAAGCAAGGTTACTGTATTGGGTCCTGCCGGGCCTAGCAAGTTATCACAACATCGCTTATCTCACCCGGTTCTCTAGCTATAGCTGATCTCCACTGGCCAAAGCCACTATGACCATTAACAGCCTGTACCCACTCATCTAAGTAGCGTTGTTTGACCTTATCCTGCTCTGTTTCCTGGCCCTTTGTTTCCAGGACAAGCATTTCGCCACTTGCAAGCCTGACCAGGAAATCCGGCCGATACTTACGCACTACCCCGCGATAAATATAAAGGATTTCAAAGCCTAAGTGATCGTTTTTAACCCAGGCCTTCACATTGTCACTGTTGTCGAGGACGTAAGCATCGGAAGCTTCCCAGGCGCTGTCGTAAACTACTACGTTAATATGGGATCGCTTGGACCTTTCACAGGGCTTACCGGTATACCAGGTGCGCATATCACTGGTTGAACGAATCGGCCGGTCGCGGTCGAAAATAGGTTCAATTTTCTCGGTATTCTCCTGGCGCAAGGCCTCCCAGATATGCTGCACCACACGTG
>PWUG01000386.1 GCA_003562605.1 Syntrophomonadaceae bacterium
CCGCCTTCCTTCATCACCACGGCCATACCTTTGGCCGTATCGATCACGCTGCCACCGCCAACACTGATCAATATATCGGCCCCTTTTTCGATGGCAAAAGCGGCTCCTTCATCGACCAGATGAAACCCTGAGTCCTGGATGCACTTATTGTAAGTGCCAACATAACGCCGGCCCAGGGCTTGCTCAACCCGTTCAGCCAATCCCGCTTCAACAATACCCGGGTCGGTTACAACCAAAGCTTTTGAACAGCCGAGGCTGTCAACCTCCATACCAATTTCCCTTACGCTGTGTTCACCAAAAATTATTTTAGTCGGGTTATTATATTCAAAAGAAAGATCACGGTCGTAGCCCAAGATATGCACCCCCCATAATATGCAAGGCTTTAAAACCCAAAATCCGAACGCAGTTCGTTAAACCAACCGGCATATTCGGCACGCTGCTCTTCACTCATCTCCGTATGGAAGGTGGTATCGATTTGTGCCGACAGGTCAACCAGGCGGATTGAGGCTTTGACATATCTCACGATTTCAGGCAGAGACCCCTTCAGTTTGATCTTACCCTGCATCATCGCTTTTACAACATCAAGTTCTTTTTTCATGACTGATTGCCAGCGCTCAAGCTCCCCGGTCAGGACAAAATCAGCGCTCTTGCCGATTTCCTCCGGCACAAGCCTTACCGAACGGCAATCACCGTGCCAAAGGTCCATCAGCATATAGATATCACTTTCTAAGCCAACCGATGGATTGGCTAAAATATGGATAACTACCGAACCTTCCCAGGTTTTAGCCACATCCTTGTATTGTTCATCCTCCTGGATCAGTTTTTCGAATGTGGCCACCCACTCCGGGGAACCCATCACATATGGCTTCTCTGCCTTGGCCAATCGCTTTTCAACCATGTTCAGGTAAGCTTTTTCCCACTCTTCAGTTCCGTAAGTATAGGCCATTTTAACAATCCTCCAATTCATTAATTAATTTTTATTAAGATGATATATTTGCTTAATTATAACTCTTTTGTTAGTAATGCGAAAGTAGATAATTGTAATAATATATTATCATATTTTGCACAATAGTTATCGCATAGTGTTGTATTTTCATGGTTAACGTTGTATATTTAAATATAATACTGCGATATTATGCAAGAACATTTTATCCTAATAATTGCATTTATAGTTATTATATTCTAATTGATTAGTCTGCATAAAGGCACTAAATTGCTGTGTAAATCGCATGAAAGTTAAGATTGCAGATATCAATAATTTGGAGGTGTACTAATGTCCGGGTACCATGGAAAGCTGTTGAGAGTAAATTTAAGTCAGGGTTCAATCACCGAAGAAGAAATTCCTGAAAACATGCACCGCAAATACCTCGGCGGCGCCGGCTTAGCAACAAAATACCTCTGGGACGAAGTGCCCAAAGGAGCGGATCCTCTTGGCCCCGATAACAAGCTAATCTTTATGGCCGGCAGTTTAACCGGTGTTGTAGCGCCGAGCACCGGACGTTTCAGTGTGGTTGCAAAATCGCCCCAAACTGGTATATGGGGCCAGGCTAATTCCGGCGGGCGCTGGGGAGTCGATTTCAAGAAATGCGGTTACGACGGAATTATCTTCGAGGGAATATCGCCAAAACCTGTCTGCCTGGTCGTGGAAGACAATAAGGCTGAGCTGAAAGATGCAGAGCATCTATGGGGGAAAAATGTTCCCGAAACCACAGGCCTGCTTAAAGAAGAACTGGGTAATAAGTTTAATGTTGCCTGCATCGGCCCGGCTGGAGAAAAACAGGTTATATATGCGGCAATAATGAATGATTTAGGCCGTGCTGCCGGACGCTGCGGCCTCGGTGCGGTAATGGGCTCGAAAAATTTAAAAGCTATTGCTGTCCGGGGCAGTATCCAGACTCCTGTCAGTAAACCGGAAGAGTTCAAAGTTCACTCCAAAAAACAGTACGAATTGATGGATGAAGCTATGCTAAAAATGGCGATGCAGGCCTTCGGTACCAGCGTAGTGCTTGACCTGGTCAGCGTACGCGGCGGCTTTCCGACCCGAAACTGGCAGACGGGCATTTTCGAACAATCCGATGACATAAACGGCCCGGCTATTTCCGACAAAATACTGAGTAAAAATGTAACCTGCTTTGCCTGCCCGATTGAGTGCGGGCGCGGTACAGAGATCAGGGAAGGTAAATTCAAAGGGCATAAGGGTGAAGGTCCGGAATACGAAACAGTGGGCACTTTCGGAGGAATGTGCTCAGTAAACGACCTGGAAGCAATAACCATGGCCGGTTATCTCTGCAACGATTACGGAATCGATACAATTTCAGCAGGCAGCACTATTGCTTTCGCCATGGAATGTTATGAAAAAGGGATCCTGACCGATTCCGATACCGGTGGTATCGCCATTAACTTCGGCGATCCTGATATTATCGTCGACCTGGTGCACCTGATCGCCCGGCGGGAAGGCATCGGTGATCTGCTTGCCGGGGGAACGATGCGGATGTCCGAAAAACTGGGCCAGGGAAGCGAAGATTTTGCCATGCATGTAAAGGGTCTCGAGCTTCCGGCATACGACAGCCGAGCCGTGCAGATGACCGGGTTGACCTACGCCACGGCTAACCGGGGAGGAGATCATATTACCGCTTATGTCCAGGGCCCAACTTTTGTCGATTCTCCCTTCCTAATTATTGAAGACAGTGAAATTAAAGATCCCTTTGTTGCCGATCCCGAGGAAGTAAAAGTAGCTATCGACCTTGAAGATATGCTCACTACTTTTGACTGCGTCGGCGCCTGTAAATTTATGGGCCTGTGCCTGAACGCCGACGACTGGGTGAAGCTTGTCAACCTGGTTACCGGTTGGAATTTAAGCACTGCTGAATACAAGCAAGCAGGAGAAAGGGTCTATAACCTGGCCCGCGCTTTCAGCAACCGGGAAGGGCTGACAGCAGCAGACGACACACTGCCAAAGCGGCTCCTTGAAGAACCCATGCCCGAGGGCCCGGCTGAAGGGCATGTCAACGAACTACCCATTCTTCTAGACAAATATTATCTTTTACGCAGTTGGGATAAAAAAACCGGAAAACCAACCCCGGAGAAGCTGAGTGAGCTCGGCCTAAACGAGGTTATACAGGAAATCTGGAGTTGATAAAAGGAGGTCTTATCCGTGACTAACATGGAAGAGAAAAGGCCCTGGTTGAAAAGCTATAAGATTGGCCCCTTTAAATTGGAACAAAGCCTGGAACCTTATCCGGAACTTCCGCTATTTTCGATGCTCGATCATTCGGCGGAAAAA
>PWUG01000322.1 GCA_003562605.1 Syntrophomonadaceae bacterium
CGGTACCGGAAAATGGCAGTCTTATTATCAGCATCAACCGGTAGACCCGCTGCAATTCTATAACCGCAGAGATTAAATGGGCCGGAGACCTTAAAATAACCTGCAGGGAGTAATTTAACGATCAAAATAGATGCTTTTGCCGGTCGCCGAAATGGGCACGCCGATTGCTACTTCGCCTTTGATCATTCCGGCGCGAAGGGCGGCGACACCGATCCGGTACATGATGCGGTTGTCGGCATTAAAAAGTGAGGCTGTCTTAACTGCTGAGCCTAAGGCAATGCCCAGGTCAACCAGGCGCCAGGAGCAGAGCGGTCCCCTGAACTCGGGTCCTTCTTTTAAATTAGCCTCCATTTCAGCACAGGTATCGAAACCGCAGGCCCCGCAGTCCAGGCCGAGATAAACCGGTTTGAGCAAGGAAAGCAGGAGTACAGCATCGGAAGCCCGCACATTGATGCCGTCGCGATCAAAATTTGGCCGGCCGGTCTCCTCACCGTAATTAATCATTTCTTCAGCCAGGGAGGCCAACTCTCCTCCACTTAAGACTTTGAGCTCGATATAATCTTCACCCTTGGCCTTAGGCGCTGTCCGGGCGGCAACCGCCATCATGCCTGCAATGGTTTTCATTTCATTTTCCATCACGTATGCACCTCCATTAAAGTTACCAACTCCATCAAGTTACCAAAAAGGCGACTGGCACCTTTCTTGTTAACTTTTTAATTTCGCTTCCGAGAAGGCGAATCCTGTTTAATGCCGCTGAGATTATTTTTTCTGTTTGAAGGATTATTTTCATCAAGCGGCGAAGAGAAAAGGCGGAAGTTGATGACTCATTATGACACAGATCAGTGGCACTTAAGATAGAGATAGCGCCACCACTTTTTGTTCCAGGGAGAAAACTGCATATAATCGTTAAAAATAATATTTTAACGAGGGAAAGTGTGCCTAGGGTTCCGCCGGATTGCAATTTTCTTATGCCGGGCTGGTCCAAGTGGCACAGGCATCCAAAATTGTTTGAACCAGTTTCTATGGATGTCACACCGGAGGGATAAAAGCCCAGGCGGGTAGGTTTCACTCGACACCTATCTGTCCGGGCATAATTATTTTTTCAGGAGGTGAGATTACAGCTGCTGACTCAAAAAGAACATGATTTTCTTTTACAACCAGATTGGAGGCATTAACAGGGCCAAATAAATTTAAGGAGGAAGAGTATGCTGAAGTTTTTTAAGTTCGAAGAACATAATACTAACCTGAAGACCGAGACGACCGCAGGCGCAACAACATTTATGACCATGGCCTATATTATTTTTGTTAACCCGTTCATTTTAAGTATGGCCGGAATGGATTTTGGAGCGGTTATGACCGCCACAATAATTGCCGCCGGGGTTACTACGATTTTGATGGGGCTATTGACAAATTATCCTTTTGCCCTGGCCAGCGGAATGGGTCTTAATGCTTTTTTCGCGTTTGTTGTGGCGGCGCAATTTGGTTGGCAGGCTGCCCTCGCAGCTGTTTTTATTTCCGGCGTAGTCTTTTTTATCCTTGCCATTTCAGGGGCAATTGCGCATATCGACGCAGCCGTTCCGACCAGCTTAAAGAGCGCGGTAGCTGCAGGTATTGGACTTTTCATTGCGTTTATCGGCCTGCAGAATGCCGGTATAATTGTTGGTTATGAAGCAACCCAGGTAACCCTGGGTAATTTAACCGACCCCGGACCGATGCTTTCTTTAATTGGTTTGCTGATTATCGCTGTGCTTATGGCCCGTAAAGTCAGGGGGGCGATCTTAATCGGTATTTTGCTGACAACCATTGTCAGCTTTATTATGAGAATACAGGCTCCGCCTAGCGGGTTGGGAGATATATTCGGCCCGCCGGCCAGCCTTTCCCCGATCCTGCTGCAGCTTGACTTCAGAGCAGTTTTTGCCATCCCGTTCTTTGTAATCTTTTCATTCGTATTTGTTGATGTATTCGATACGATGGGTACGCTAATGGGAACCGGCGCAAGGGCCGGATTCCTTGACAAGGAGGGCCGGCTGCCGAAGGTTAACAAGGCGATGCTGGCAGACGCGGTTGGAACCATGGGCGGAGCCCTGATCGGCACCAGCACCGTGACCACTTATATTGAATCGACAGCCGGAATATCTGAAGGCGGCAGGACCGGTTTCACCTCGATTGTTACGGGCGTGCTCTTTTTCTTCACCCTTTTCCTCGCTCCATTGGCTGGGTTGGTGCCGGCTGAAGCTACCGCTCCGGCTTTGATAATCGTCGGAGTACTGATGGTTGGGGCAGTGATGAAGATTAATTTTGACGATTTCACAGAAGCATTCCCCGCGTTCTTAACCATCATTTTCATGCCGCTGGCATACAGCATCGCTGACGGAATTGCATTTGGTTTTATTGCTTTTCCGCTTGTTAAGTTAGTTTCCGGAAAGACCCGGGAGGTGCACTGGCTGCTCTATATCCTGGCCGTAATTTCGCTTATACACTTTTTCTGGCCGATATAATAATTAGGTTTGAAGCAGATGAAAGGTGTCGGGGTTCAGAAGGAATAATGACCGATGCAAACAAAAGCAAAACTGGATCCCGATCCCCGGCTGCCGACAAATTATTAGTCTGGAGATGATCAAAATGTCCGAGATTAAAGTTGGAATTGTTATGGGGAGTGATTCGGACCTTCCGATAATGAAAAAATGTGCCGAGGCTCTGGAAGAGTTCGGTATCGGCTGGGAGATGGTCATTTCAAGCGCTCACCGTCACCCGGAAAAAACAGCCCGCTATGCCCGCGGTGCTTCCGATGCCGGTCTGAAAGTTATAGTAGCCGGTGCGGGAGGGGCGGCGCACCTGCCGGGCGTTATCGCTTCCATGACCTTACTGCCGGTAATCGGGGTTCCTATTGCTATCGAGCCCATGCAGGGAGTTGATTCACTCTATTCAATCGTGCAGATGCCGCAGGGTATACCGGTTGCCACTGTTTCGATAAACGGGGCTTTCAACGCAGGCCTGCTGGCAGTGCAGATACTGGCTGTGCATGATGATAAGCTGAGCCATAAACTAAACAGATACCGCCAGGGGCTGGCAGCAAAGGTGGAAGAAAAAGACTGTCTTTTGCGTGAAAAGGATTTACAGTGCAAACGCACCGACGATGGTGAGGAAAAATGATTGAACGCTATACGCGGCCTGTGATGGGCAAAATATGGAGCCTGGAAAATCGCTATCAGAAATTTCTCGAAGTGGAAATCCTGGCATCCGAAGCCTGGGCGGAACTGGGTGTTATTCCCCGTTCAGC
>PWUG01000192.1 GCA_003562605.1 Syntrophomonadaceae bacterium
AAAGGAGAAGCTGTGGACTTAGATAGATTACTGGCCCGCCGCCTTCCGGATCCGCTGGTACGGATTGCGGTACGCACAATATGTAAGCAGAAAACGAAAAAGCAGGCCATTGGAAGCGTGGAAGAGCGCCTTGCTTTTATGGCTGATTTTGTAACCGGCCTAAAGGCAGAACCGATTGCGATTCACACAGATGACGCCAATGAGCAGCATTATGAGCTGCCGCCTCAGTTTTTCCAGGCAGTTCTGGGCAGGATGTTGAAATACAGCTGTGGTTACTGGAAAGAACCGCTAGATATTACCCGGGCCCACCAGGGGTTAAATCAGTCGGAAATGGATATGCTGCAGTTGACCTGCCAGAGGGCGGAGGTGGAAGGTGGTCAGGAGATCCTGGATTTGGGCTGCGGCTGGGGCTCATCTGCTCTTTACATGGCCGAAGTTTTCCCATCTGCGAAAATAACGGCGGTTTCCAATTCCAAGCCGCAGATCGAATATATTCAAGGTGAAGCCGAAAGGAAGGGTTTCAGGAATATCACCGCCTTAAAAAAGGATATAAATGACCTGGAGTTACCCCAAAAGTTTGACCGGGTTGTGACGGTAGAAATGTTTGAGCACATGCGTAATTACGAGGCTCTTCTTGAGAAGGTATCCGGCTTTATGAAGCCTGAAGGTAAACTTTTCATCCATATATTCAGCCACCACAGCTACCCTTTTCTCTATGAAAACCGGTCCGGCAGGGACTGGATGGCCCGGCACTTTTTTACCGGCGGAATCATGCCCAGTCAGGACCTGATCCATTATTTTCTCGATCACTTTTACCTGGAAAAACAGTGGGCACTCTCGGGGATCCATTACCAAATGACCCTGGAGGCATGGCTGCAGAAAATGGATCAGAAAAGAGACGAGATTTACCCCCTGTTTGAAAAAACTT
Organism: Syntrophomonadaceae bacterium; assembly: GCA_003562605.1. The sequence continues at coordinate 929 of PWUG01000192.1, forward strand.
ACGGTCAGGACGAGGCTGAAAAATGGTGGAATTACTGGCGGTTGTTCTTTCTTAGCTGTTCTGAATTTTTTGGTTTCAGGGGCGGAAACGAATGGTTTATTAGCCATTACCTGCTGTCCAGGCAGTAGATTAATCTTTTTTCTGGTTTGCGAAAAAACCATGGGCAAAAGATAAAAGCTGAATTTATGAAAATAATTATAAAATTACCTCCTAAGACGTAGCCTTAAATATAAGCTGTTATTAAATCTCTTCCGGCTTTTAAATTGTACCCCAGCGATCTATTTTCTTACCAGTTTTCTCCATATATATTTTCCTGTATTTATCCCTGAGTTCTCTTTTTATTACCTTGTATCCTCCGGCCATCAGCGGCATATCGGAGATTTCCACAAAATCTACGGATCGTGGTTTTTTATAGGAAGAAAGCCTGGCCTTGCAATAATCTATGATCTCCTCCTCGTTTAATTCAGCACCCTCCCGGGGTACGATCACCGCTTTTACACTTTCCCCCCACTGTTCATCGGGAACGCCGATTACCGAGACCAGGAAGACCCCGGGGTGAGCAGCAATAATATCCTCAACCTCCCTAGGATAGATATTTTCTCCGCCGCTTAAGATCATATCTTTCTTTCTGTCCACAATGTGAATATATTCATCCTCATCGACAAGGGCCAGGTCTCCCGAGTGCCACCAGCCGTCTTTAAAATCCGGTGCATCGGGCATATTCCAGTAGCCCGCGGCAACCGCGTCACCGCTGATCAGCAGTTCGCCAATCTCACCAGTCTTAACTTCATTCCCGTTTTCATCAATTACTTTAATCATGTATCCCAGGCATGCCTTGCCCACGGAAGTCAGCCTTTTTGAGAGATGCCCTTTCAGGGCTCTCTCTTCAGGCTGCAGAAAAGCACCCAGTAAACAGGTTTCGGTGGTGCCGAATAGTTCTATGTAGACATCGCCGAAAACAGAACTGGCTTCTTTCAAAAGTTCAGCTGAAATAGGGGCCGCGGAAGTAATAATGCTTTTTAAACTTGAATAGTCATAGCTGTCGGCATCAGGATGCCGGACCAATCTGGCCGTCATAGGTGGGGCAAACATGGTCGAATTAATTTTTTCATCCTGAATAATTCTGAGAATTTTTTGAGGGTCGAAGTCGCTCAATACCAGGGTCATGCCGCGGAACACACATAGATTTTGCAACCCGATAGCTCCGGATGTAGCGGAAGGAATGGATAATAAGAAATTATAATGTGGCAGGACTCGTAATTCAGCTGACCAGAGATAGGCCGATATGCTGAGGTTCTTATGAGTTAGCATGGTCCCCTTTGGCAGTCCGGTAGTTCCGCTGGTGTATTGCAATAAGGCCAGATCATCATCTGCTACCCGGGCATCAGGTTCATGTGGTGATCCAGTTTCGATCAGAGCCTGCCAGTCGTAGGGGCAGCCGTGGTTCTCACCGATGCCGATTAAATACTTAATTCCCGTCAGATCTGACTCGATCCCCTGCACTTCACTTTTATAGATATCTGCATCAACAATCAGGGCTTTGGCGCCGCTGTCATTAATCAGGTGGATAAACTCAGTGCTCTTACCGCCGAACACCGCATTCACCGGGGCAAATACCAGGCCGGCATTCATTATGGCAAGCTGTGAAAGGTAAAAACCCAACCGGGTTGCCGTCAACAGGGCTACCCGGTCACCCTTTTTAAGCCCCAGTGAAAGCAAACTATTGGATAAGCGGTTTACCCTGTCAACAACTTCCCGGTAAGTATAGCGGGTATCAACCGGGCAATATTTCCCGAACTTATCGATAATTGCAATTTTTTCCGGATAAACTTTTGCTGTTCTTCTTAATCCATCCCCGATAATCATCGCAACCGACCCTCCATCTGTAGATAACTGTTTTTATATCAGGGCCGGCCTGGTTAAAAAAGGCCGGCCCTGAGAATCTTTAGTATCGGCAAGAACGGACTTACAGTTTACATTTTCGTTTGTCTCTTTTGTAATATAAGCTTCGCCGATTATTTTGTGCTGTTCACACCTCTGGGTATTTCCCCGATCAGAGGTGCGTTAAGATTGAGCCTGTTCTTTCTTGAGCTCTTTCCTGAGTGCTTCGGTACCGTCACGATCCAGCCTGAAAGTTTCAGGGTCTATGATTACCCCGTAATCCTCCCGGGCGCTTTTAATTGACACCAGTTCATTTCTGGCATCTTCCCAGACGGCATCCATATTTCGCTCCAGGGGATCGCCGACACCACTGCCGCCCTGGCTGTAGTCAACGACTTTGTCTCCATTATGGAGCTGGTAGAGTGCAGTGTTGCGGGTATCCTCTTCGGTTTCCCAGTGGCCGTCTTTCA
>PWUG01000145.1 GCA_003562605.1 Syntrophomonadaceae bacterium
GTGGAGCGCTTCAAGTCATAGGTAGCCGGAGGCGGTCATACACCAAAGACTTAGGCGAACGGGTGGTATTGATGATCCGGCGGTTAAGGTGTAAGCCATGCAAACAGGTGCACCATGAACTGCCCGATATCCTGGTGCCGTATAAGCGCTACAGCAGCAAAAGCATCGAAGCGGTGGTAACCGGTGAGCAGATGTTAAGCGTGGTTGCCGATGAGTCCACCATTAACCGCTGGCGAAAGTGGTTTAGGTCTCTGGCCAATCACTTTTTGGGGAGTTTAATCTCCATCACTGCCTGTTACGGAAAAGGTGCTGCGGAACAAAGATCCGAACTTCCCGAGTCCCCGCTCCAAAGGATCTGGTGCTACGTAGGTGACGGACCCGGCTGGCTGGCCAGAGTTGTCCGCCCGGTGGTAAACGCGAATTATTGGCTACAGACCCGTTCTGCATTCCTGTCCGGCTAAGCCTGCCTTAGACTCATGTTAAACCCTGCATTCGAAGGAGGAATTAACATGAGGGACCAGAACAAGGCGGAAGCGATCGCCACAGAGCGGCTTCAGCTACTCTCACCGTTGTTGGCTGAAGGACTCGATCCGGCCAAAGCCAGGCAGCTAAAGGCGCAGATCTGTGCCCAGGCCGGCATCTCAGAGCGGACCATCCGTAGGTATATAGCCTGCTATCGTGCCGAAGGATTTACCGGCCTGAAGCCCAAAGGCAAGGGACAGATTGCCACGGAAGCCATCGCGCCCGAGCTTGTTGAGCAGGCCATTTTGCTCCGCCGGGAAGTACCCGGCAGGAGCGTGGCCCAGATTATCCAGATCCTTTAGTGGGAAGGGCTGGCTAAACCGGGCCAGATCAAACGCAGCACCCTGCAGGAGAAACTGGCCCAAAGAGGCTACAGTACCCGGCACATGAAGCTCTATGCTACTTCCGGCGTTGCGGCCCGGCGCTATCAGAAAAAACACCGCAACCAACTTTGGCACTCAGATATTAAATATGGGCCGCGGCTGCCCGTCGGCCCGGGCGGCACCATGAAGCAGGTCTACCTGGTGCTGTTCCTTGACGATGCCACCCGCTTTATTATCCACGGGCAATTCTACCCCACCTTAGACCAGGTTATCGTGGAAGACTGCTTCTACCAGAGTATTTTAAAATACGGGCGACCCGAAAGCGTTTACTTTGACAACGGCGGCCAATACAGAAACAAGTGGATGGCTCGGGCCTGCGCCGTCATGGGGATCCGGCTTCTGTTTGCCCGTCCCTATTCGCCGGAGAGTACGGGCAAACCGGAGCGGTTTAACCGGGTGGTAGATTCGTTTTTAAGCGAAGCCGCCCTGACGAAGCCCCAAACGCTAGATGAACTGAACAAGCTGTTCTGGGTTTGGCTCGATGAGTGCTACCAGAACAAACCCCACAGCGCACTTTGTGGCAAAAGCCCTGTATCGGTCTATCGCAGCGACAAGAAAGCGCTTAAATTCCTGGATCCTTTAACCATCAAATCTGCTTTTTTGCACTTTGAAGAGCGCAAAGTAGATAAAGCCGGCTTGATCAGCTTCCAGGGCGAAAAGTATGAAGTCGGCTTAAACTTTATCGGCTGCAAGGTTAACGTGGTCTACGATCCAAGCGATACCAGCCTGCTGACCATTGAGTATGAGGGTCACCCGCCCTGGACGGCTAAACGTTTAACGATCGGGGAAAGGACCGGGCCGCGGCCCGCCTTACCGCCGCATCTCCTACCTCAACCGGCAGAAGCATCAAGGCTTTTAAACGCTGCAAAGAAGCAAAACGAAGAGCGCCAGGTGCGCCAAGCCCCTGCTGTAACCTACCGGACGGTGAATAAGGACGGTGGGACAAATGATTGAGTCTTTCTACACCCTGACACACACGCCCTTTACCAGGGATATCCCCACCACCGAGCTATACCCCTCGGTGAGCATGGAGGAACTCTTAGGCCGCCTTGAACACGCCGCCAAAAGGCAGCTTTTTGCCGTGATGACCGGCGAGTGTGGCACCGGCAAAACAACCATTGTCCGCAAGTTAAAAGATACCTTGGACCCGAGCGAGTTTATGCTCCTTTACTTAGCCGACTCCAAGCTCACTCCGAGGCACTTCTACAAAGGACTTTTAGAGCAGCTGGGTTGCGAAGCAAAGTTCTACCGGGGCGATGCCAAGCGCCAGCTCCACCGGGAGATTGAACTGATGAAGGGAATCCACCATCTGCAGCCGGTGGTGGTCATCGACGAAGCCCACCTGCTTGATCGGGAGATGCTGGAAGAGGTCAGGTTCTTACTGAATTTCAAAATGGACTCGCTAAGCCCCATGGCTTTAATCTTGGTCGGTCAAAATGAACTGTGGGAAAGGCTAAAACTCCAAGCTTACGGCGCCATCCGGCAAAGGATTGATTTGCAATGCAAGCTGCCGCACCTGGACCGGGCCCAGGTGGGCGATTACATCAAACGGCATCTGATTTATGCCGGCGCCGAACAGGAAATCTTTTCCGATGCGGCGGTAGATGAGATTTACCGCTTCTCCAATGGCGCGGCCAGGCTTGTGAACAAGCTTTGTACCCACTGCATGCTCTACGGCGCTCAAAACGGCCGCCGTATCATTGATGACCACATGGTCAAGCTGGTCATCAACGGTGAATTACTCTAACTGGAGGGGAAAAATGGACGCCTTAGACACTAGGTCGGAAAAGATGCATTTACTTGATATGCTGGCTTTTTTACTTTGGGAAGAGAAAACTTCCCATGAATTGAGCCCTTTTCATATCCAGCTCGGCAAAAAACTCTACAAAAATATCCTGGACGAATTAAAAAGTCAGGCGGCATACTGGCACGTCACTGCACCTGATCGTTACGATTACGGCACCCTTAACATCGGGTGCCAGTATTTAAGTAGTCTGTATTTCTTAGAAAAAAGGCTGGAGTTGATCGAGCAAAAACACGCAAACATCGAGTAAACAAAACCCCCTGGGAAACGAACGAATTTGTCAGTTTCACAGGGGGCACTTTCCTTCTTTACGGATCAGCACACCGTCATATTCAGGACAATTAACACCGTCTATTTCTGGATATTATGATTTAGCAGCTACACCAGTTGAGGAAACCACAGTTCTTAATAGAGCAAAGCTTTTGGATTATAGTTTGATTGACAATGCCTGGGTATGGAATGAAGAACTTAAATAAGCACTTATAGGTGTGGCAGAATAGGTTAAATTTACCGTGTCTATTTTATGGGGGCAAGGTCAATTTATCCAAGATTATGGAACGAATTGAA
>PWUG01000287.1 GCA_003562605.1 Syntrophomonadaceae bacterium
CGCTGCACCTGAACTACCTGGTTGAACAGCTTCATGATGTTTTTGAGGATCAAATAATTGAAGGCGGGCTCAGCTGCCTGCATAATAATATCAACAGCCTGAAACAGGCAGTGGATGAAGCGGAAAAAGCGCTTCTGGCTAAAAGGCTGAGCCTGGCCGGGTATGAAAAAGTAATTTCATACCAGGATCTTGGGCTATACAAACTAGTCATGAGTATATATGACATGAATATACTGAAGGAGATTTACGAATCTACAATTGCCCCGTTGAACGGTTATGACCTAAGCTGCAATGGCTGCCTGAGGCAGACATTGCAGCAGTTTTTGATCGCCGGGAGCATTAAGAAAGCGTCAGAAGATATTTTTATCCACCGGCACACCATGAAATACCGCATCAGCCTGATCCATAAACTGACCGGCTTAGATCCACTTACGCCCGGTGATGCGTTCCAGCTTAACATGGGGCTCCATGTATGCCGCTACCTGGAAGCGCTTAAACTGGCCCCCTGATTTGACATTTTTAAACTCTCATCAAATCTTCCACATATCAGCGATATCATCAAAGGATTCCACTTTCATGATCTGCTCCAGCCAGACCTCGATTTTAGAGGGCGGCAGCAGGAGTGATGAAAGACGGCGGAACTTATTATGAAGATCGTCAAGCGAAACCTTGTTTTCCGGGTCGCCCTTGGGGTAATCAGTCATTTCGTGAATAACGGTTCCGTCTTTAAGGATAACGTTCAATTTCGCTCCCCATTTATCCGGATAGTGAGCATCGATCAGCGGATCAACCTCAACGGTAATATGGCTCATCAGTTCTTCCAGGGTTTTGTCATGCAGCCTTTCTTCAGTAAAGTCCTCGATACCGACATGGCCGTAAACAAGCGCCGTGGAAACGCAGAAAGGCAGCGAGTACTTGGCTTCATAAACAGTTTCCGGGAAGGGCTCACCGACAAGCTCCCTGGCAATTCCATAAGTCTGAATCCTCAGCAGTTCGATATCTTCAGGCTGGATACCTCTTTCGCGTAACCGCAGGCCGAGATCGATACCGGCATGGGTATGCCTGGTTGATGCATAAAGACGGTAGCTAATATCCATAATCTTGTATTCTTCGCCCAAACTCTCGATAACTTTATCCGTATTTGCCTGGGGCGCAAACACTTTGAAGAAGCCTTTTTCACCGGAAAGGATGCTTTTTGTGCTCGTATACCCGCCGGCGGCAAGCATTGCAGAAAAAAGCCCATTGTGGGCAGCTTTACTGGCATGCAGGGGTTTGCTGGACATTCCTTCGGCGCTGTAGTGAAATTCCATCAGGCCGGCCGCCTGTGTACCGGCATGCCCCATGGCGTCAATAATCTGTTCCTGGCCCAGTTTCATCACCTTGGCTGCGGAAATGGCAGCGGCGAAGGTGCCGCAGGTTCCAGTTGTATGCCAGAAGCTGTAATGAGTGGGTGTCATTGCCTCCGCTATCCTGATCCCGATTTCATAGCCCGCAATAATTGCAGTAATCAATTCTTTTCCGGTTGCTCCCACTTTTTCGGCAGCAGCAAGTGCCGGCGGTATGATCGGGGCTCCGGGGCGGAATATGGAGTGCCGGTGAAGGTCGTCAAACTCCAGGGAGTGGGCATAAAGCCCGTTCCCAAGCGCGGCTGAAAGGGCGGGCACTTTCTCTTTGCGCCCGATCAGGACGGCCTGGGGGTTCCCCCCCGCTTCTTCAATGATATCGGTAACGACATGCCCGGGAAGAGCTGTTGCGCCGGCACAGGCCGCCCCAACCAGGTCGAGCAGGCATATTCTAGCCTGGTTAATTACTTCTTCAGGGAAGCTTTCGTAGTCGATTTCGCTGGTATATTTTGCTATTTCTTCTTCCAGTAAAAACTGTTCCATATCGGTCAGACCTCTCCTTTACCTCTCGCTAATATTCATACCCTATTATACAGCGAACTAGCGCCGTTATCTACAGGAAGAAAAGTAAAGACATAATTACAATTAAAAGAATGAAAAAGACCAGAAGGTAATACTCGAAATTTGCCGTGTTAACCATTTGGAAAAACTTGCCCTTATACGAATAGTCAAGGCTGAACAGGAAATAGAACGCTGACAGGAAGATAGTTTTTGAGCGGTGGAAAAAGGATTGAAGTAATCTTACCCAGCTTTCATGGATTAATTGCAGCAGCGCTGCTGTTCCGCTTAAGGAGTTATTAAAAAGATCCCTCTGCTGCTCGATTGAGCCAACCAGGAAACTAAACCGTTTGAGGTGAACCTGACTGCCCACGATCATCCCTTCTGCGGCTGATTCAAGCAACTTGCCGCTGATGCAGTAATATGTCAGCAGGCGGGGGCTATTAATATAAGCAGCGTCGACAGCTGTTTCCACCACCCGTCCGGCACGGGTAAACAGGAAAGTGAAAACGGCAACAGCCGGCCGGTAAAACAGCTTTTCAATGCTCAGTATTCCCGGCAGCTTAAGCTCAAATAATTTCTTGTGCGTGCCTGCAAAAAAGAGCAGCGCGGCTACGGTTAAAACGCCAACCATACCAAGCAAATCAGGGGCAGCCCAGAAATTCGTTTTCAACAGGTAGTTAAAAGAATATGAATCAAAGGGAAATGCGCCGGTAACAGGGCCAACGAGTTCGCGCAGGACCAAAAAGGGGCTTGTACCGATAAAAACAATGATTGCGCCAATGATAATGAAAACCAGCCGCTCATTGAATGGTTCTTTGCCCTTAGCCACCAACCCCTCCGGCTTCGGGCCTAAAAAGATGGAGCTAAACAAACGGGCGATATAGCAGGTGGTCATTGCCCCTGTGAGCATGAAGATACGTTCGGCCATGTAGAGGGCATAGCTTCCGTTGTGCTTAAAGGTTTCTTCAATGGCGTGGTGAAGCAAAACCTTGCTGGTGTATCCGTTCAAGCCGGGGATACCGGCAATACCCATGGCGCAGATCAGAAATACAACCGTGGTAACGGGGAAATCCCGCCAAAGCCCGCCAAGACGATTAAGTTCAAGCTCGCCGGTGCGAAAATAAACGGCGCCGACCATCATAAACATGCCTGCCTTAAAGAAAGCGTGATTAACAATATGCAGGGTGAAGCCTCCAAAAGCCATGGGGCCTTCGAAACCGAGGTAAGCACAGGCGCCGATACCCATGATTATATAACCCATCTGGCTGACACTGCTGTAGGCCAGCAGCCGCTTGGCGTTGCTTTGGAAAAGAGCCATGAAAGCGGCAAGGAACATGGTCAGAATTCCGAACCAGATTACAACAAAGCCGA
>PWUG01000023.1 GCA_003562605.1 Syntrophomonadaceae bacterium
CAAGAAATTAATTCGGTTAAAGCTCCAGATGAATTACCCGCTTATCAGTTGTTAGTTTTGTAAAACCGCATTCATTTTTAATCCACCCCAACGCCTGCCGGTGATAAAAGAAAACGTGGGTGGGATCGTTTTTATAATGCCAGCGGCTGAAGTCCAGACCATCGGTATATATTTCAGTCATGCAATACAATGATCCATTGGGCTTAAGAAGGGAACGCAGCAGTTTGAATTCTTTTGCAGGCGCTTGAAAGTGCTCAATCACCTCACAGCAAATTATGAAGTCATATTTTTTATCAAATACTGCCTGTTCGTTCCAATAGAACGGATCGTAAAGTTCAATTTTTAACCCTCTTTCTCTAAGAAGAACAGCTGAAACCGGACCCGGACCGGCTCCATAATCAAGGCCAATTGCTTCAGATCCATACTTCTGCAGCACCTTGTCAACCAACGGTTTGACAAATTGCCGGTAACCTGGATCGTCAACATCATTATTGTGTTCATCGTAGCGTTCCTTTTCATCAGCAGGAGAAAGATACTCTGCCGGATCCAGCAGGATAGAATAACAGCCTATACAGTGATAGTAGTTTTTCTCTCTGAACTGGCAAAAGAAAAGCGCTCTTGTATCACAAAGCGTACAGGTAACCGCCTTAGACAAAATAATCCCCCTTATCCCTTACAGATATGATAACGCCAAAAGTGCTTGACCGCAATTACAGTTTGTTATAAAATGCACTTGTAATAAAACTTAATAGGATCTGCCTTCGATCCATTTTTTCTAAAGTGATCAGCGATCATTATGAAAAGTGGACGTTAGGGTTCGGTTGGAAACGGCTGTGCCTCCCGCTGCGGAAAGAAGGTCCGATAGTTTTACTTAATTATCGCATTTTCCAGCGGGAGAATGCGATTTCTAATTACCGGACAATATTGAGAAGCGGTAGGTGATCCGGATCATAACCAGCGGAAGAAACGATTTGAGAATATGTCTTTTTACTCTAAGCATCATAATTATCCTGCAGTTAATGGTAACAGGTTGCGCACCAGGTGGGTTGCCTGATAGTAAAACCAAATTCATCCTTTTGGCTACGACTACAAGCACTTACGACTCCGGGCTGCTTGATTTTATAAATCCCATTTTTACAGAACAGACCGGTATTGAAGTTCGGGTCGTTCCCCAGGGTACCGGCGCAGCGCTGGAAGCAGGCAGAAGAGGCGATGCAGATGTACTCCTGGTTCATGATCGGGTGTCCGAGATAAAGCTGGTTGATCAAGGCTATTTTGTTAACCGGTATGATGTAATGTATAACGATTTTATTATTTTAGGGCCAACTGAAGATCCGGCCGGGGTTGCACAAGTAAATTCTGCACCAGAAGCATTTAGCAGGATTGCCGCAGGACAGCATCCCTTCGTTTCACGTGGAGACGATTCAGGTACTCACCGCATGGAACTAAGTCTCTGGGAAATAGCCGGAGTTGATCTCGAAACCGGGGACTGGTACCTGTCGATTGGGCAAGGCATGGGTGAAACCCTGCGTGTTGCTCATCAATTAATGGGTTATACCCTTACCGATCGGGGAACCTACCTGGCAAGTAAAAGCAACCTGGGATTGTCTATCGTTTTGACAGGTGACCCCTTGCTCTTTAACCAGTATGGAGCCATGGCCGTCAATCCGGAAAAACATTCCCATGTAAAATATGATTATGCCCTGAAATATATAGAATTTTTGATGTCGGATGAGGGGCAAAGTTTAATTGAAGCATACCAATTCAGCGGAGAGAATCTTTTTTACCCGGGATTGGGAGGTGAATAAATGTCCAGTCTTTTCGAAGGTGTTATTGAAGCATTTCGCCTGATCGTCTCTCTTGATCCCGATCTGCTGCATATCGTTTTCCTGTCGCTTAGTATTTCAGGGGCGGCAATAATTATTGGGACATTGCTGGGTGTACCGCTGGGCGCTTATCTCGGCTTGAAATCCGAAAAGAAAACCCGGCTGGTAAATAAGCTGATTTTTACACTGATGGGAACTCCACCTGTAGTCGCCGGTTTGATTATCTACCTCTTGTTCTCGAGGATGGGGCCTCTGGGAGTTTTAGGGCTGCTTTACACCCCCTGGGTAATGATTATTGCCCAGGTTTCCCTGGCGGCACCAATCATTGCCGGGTTAACGATGGTCGGGGTACGCTCCATAGGGAATGAAGTGGTGGAGACTGCACGCTCTCTGGGCGCCGGGCCTGCTCTGGCAACCTGGACAGTAATCAGGGAATCGCGAATTGCAATCCTTGGTGCAGTAATTACCGGTTTCGGCCGTATTATAGCCGAAGTTGGCGCAGTAATGATAGTCGGTGGTAATATTGCCGGTAAAACCAGGGTTATGACAACGGCTATCGTTCTTGAAACGAGAAAAGGCAATTTTGAACTGGCTATCGGGTTGGGCCTGATCCTGTTGATGCTCTCTTTTATAGTTAATTCATTCCTTTATAATATTCAAAGGGGAGGCAAAAACAATTAATCGTGAACAACCGCTGGTTGAATTGATCGGAATAAGGAAAAAATATGAGCACGAAGTACTGCGCGTAGGCAGCCTGGCCATAAAAAAGGGAGGGATCTATGGAATCATCGGGCCAAGCGGAGCCGGAAAAAGTACTCTTCTACGCATCATTAATCTGCTGACGCCTCCCGACAGCGGTTCAATTCTTTTTCATGGAAAGCCTGTTTCTTATAATGGTGCTGCGCGACTGGCTATACAGCGTAAAATGTCCCTGGTATTTCAGAAAACCCTGCTCTTCAGGGACAGTGTGTGGAATAATGTGGCCTACGGTCTTAGAGCCCGCGGGTTAGCCCTTCCCGAAATAGAGAAACGTGTAAATACACTATTAGAACAGGTGGGAATGACTGAGCTTGCTGCACGCCGGGCGGATACCTTGTCCGGCGGAGAAGCACAGCGGGTAGCCATAGCCCGTGCAGTCGCTTTTGAGCCGGAATTGTTGCTGCTCGATGAGCCGACAGCAAACCTCGATCCCGGCAATATTGAGATGATTGAAGATATGGTAATTAAAATGAATAACTTAAGATCGATTACTGTGATCATGGTCACCCATAATATTTTCCAGGCGCACCGTATAGCTAAAGAAGTTATTTTTATCCACCAGGGGGATATCATCGAGATGGGTGAGACTGAAAAGATTTTTTCAGCGCCAGCGGAAGAGAAAACCAGGGCTTATATCGAAGGGCGAATGGTATACTGAAAAACGGCCCACCGGCTTAATTGA
>PWUG01000434.1 GCA_003562605.1 Syntrophomonadaceae bacterium
CGCGAGGAGTACGGAAAAGATATTGCCTATGCCACCAACAACGAACTCGGCTTTGACTACCTGCGCGATAATATGGTCATTTATAAAGAGGATATGGTTCAGCGAAACCAGCATTATGCTATTGTCGATGAAGTTGACAGTATTCTGATTGATGAAGCGCGGACACCGTTGATAATCAGCAGCAGGATTGAAGCAAAGGAAGAATATGGCCGCTGGAAAAATGAAGTAGAACATTTGATTCGCAAGCAGGGCCGCCTGGTTAGCGACTTTTTGAATAATGCTCGTAAAGATCTTGATGCAGAAGCCCGTGAAGAAGCAGCGGAAAAACTTTTATTGGTCCGTCGTGGAGCACCAAAACATAAAAAACTTCTTAAAATGATGAAGGAACAGGGGATGGAAAGGCTGGTTGAACGAACCAAGCAGCGCCTGATGACCGAAAAAAGGCTCAACCATTTTGACGAAGAACTTTATTATATTATTGATGAAGCGACCCGGATCGCCGATATCAAGGATAAAGGTTACCGTGAGCTGGAACGGGTAAATCCCCAGCTGCTTGAACTGCTCCGGCTGGATAAGGATCAGGCTGAAGAGGAGGATGCTGCGGATGAACAGGCAGCCGAAGCTGCAGGCGAGCATCGCCACTATTTTGATCAGCTTATTAAAGCTTATTCTCTTTTTGAGCGTGATGTTGATTACGTAGTTCAGGACGATAAGGTGGTTATTGTGGATGAATTTACCGGACGCCTCATGCCCGGCCGGCGTTATTCAGACGGCCTGCACCAGGCTATCGAGGCCAAAGAAGGTGTAGAGGTACAGGCAGCCACCCGGACCGTAGCTTCTATTACTTTCCAGAACTACTTCCGCATGTATGACAAGATTGCCGGGATGACCGGAACAGCACTCACCGAGGAAGAAGAATTCCGCAAGATTTACGGCATGGACGTGGTTGCCATACCAACAAATAAGCCACTCATCCGTGAGGAATTATCGGATCTGATCTATAAGACCGAGCGGGCTAAATTTAAGGCCACAGTGGAAGAGATTATAGAGTGCCGCCGGAGAGGTCAGCCGGTCCTGGTTGGTACCATTTCCGTTGAGAAATCGGAGATGCTGAGCAAGGTCCTCAAAAGGCAGGAAATAGCCCATGAAGTTCTAAATGCAGTCAACCACGCCCGCGAAGCCTATATCATTGCCCAGGCTGGGCGAAAAGGGGCTGTCACAATTTCAACCAACATGGCCGGGCGTGGAACGGATATTATCCTGGGTGGCAACCCCGAATACCTGGTAAAAGAACAGTTGGAAAATGAATTCGGAGTTATAGAAAGTGAACTTGACGAAGATGCCCGGGAACGATGGGCAAAACGAGGAGCCGATCTTTTCGGGAAAGCGGTTCAAGAGACTCAAAAACAGAGAGAAGAGGTAGTGGCTTCAGGCGGACTTCATGTATTAGGCACCGAACGGCACGAGAGCCGGCGGATTGATAACCAGCTGCGCGGCCGCTCAGGGCGCCAGGGCGATCCGGGGTCCTCACAGTTCTTTGTTTCACTCGAAGATGACCTGATGCGCCTATTCGGGGGTGATAATATAGCCTCGCTGATGGATCGTTTCGGCATCGATGAAGATATGCCTATAGATCATTCCCTGGTCAGCAGGGGCATCGAGAATGCTCAGAAGAAAGTGGAGTCGCGCAACTTTGAAATTCGCCGTAACCTGCTTGACTACGATGATGTTCTGAATAAACAGCGGGAAGTTATTTACAGCCAGCGCCGCCGTGTGCTGGAAGGCGAAAACATGAAGGAACCGATCCTGGACATGGTCAAAGAGGTCGTCGGCCGCCTGGTTTACGAATACACAGCAGAGCGGGGTTTTCTTGACGATGAAAGTGCCCGTGCTCTGTTGGAGCGGGCGGAGAATTTTAGTGCCCGCAAAGGTGAAATTGCTTTCGGGGATCTTACCGATCGGGAAGCGGGTGATGTGCAGGATCTGTTGATTGAAGAAGCAAAAACTTTTTACGAAAAACGGGAAGAAGAACTTAAACCTGAAATTATGCGCGAACTTGAACGCGTAGTGCTGCTGCGGACTGTAGACCGCCACTGGATGCACTTTATTGATGCCATGCACCAGCTGCGCCATGAAATTCATACCCAGGCCTATGCCCAGAGAGATCCCCTTGTTGAATACAAGAGGCAGAGTTTTGATATGTTCGAGGATATGATTCAACAAATCCAGGCCGATGTTGTAAGGGCTGTTTACCAGGTACGAGTTACCGCTGCACCGCAGAGAGAGGCTGTTGCCGGGGAAGCAACCGGCCTGAGGCCGCGCATAGCAGCAGTCGGCGGAGGCAGTGCAGCAGCCCGGTCCGGACAGGGCAGGCTGCCCGAGCCGGGCAATGTCGACCAAAGCCGACCTGGTAAACCCGAACCGGTTACCGTTGACAAAGTGGGCCGGAATGAACCCTGCCCCTGTGGAAGCGGTAAAAAGTATAAAAAGTGCTGCGGAAAATAAAGATCAGAACAATTAATTCTCGATCCTGATTACTGAAAATATAGAAAGCTGGTGGTTATATGCTGAAAGAATACAGGGATGAGCTGGCCCTTCAGCAGAAAAGATTTGAGGAAATGAGGGCTTCTCTTTGAATACGATGCGAAGCTGGAACAGCTGCGGGAAATAGAAACCAAAGCCAGTGATATTGCGATGTGGGAAGATAGCAACCGCACCCAGGATTATTTAAAAAAGCAGGGAAGCCTGCGTGAACAGGTACGCCCCCTGCAGGAACTTGAAAAATTGCTTGAAGAGGCCGGTGTTTTTATTGAACTGGCTGAAGAAAATGATCTTGATCAAGCGGAGGCGGTCAGGGAAACCGGCCCGATCCTGGAAGAGATTAAAAAACGCCTTGACAAGATGGAGCTTGAGACTCTTTTCAGCGGGAACTATGACTTCTGCGATGCAATTATGTCGCTTCACCCGGGCGCGGGAGGACTGGAATCGCAGGACTGGGCCGAAATGCTTCTGCGCATGTATACACGATGGTGTGAGCAAAAAGGTTACCAGTTTGAAATAGTAGATCTGCTTCCTGACGATGAAGCAGGAATTAAAAGCGCTACAATAATAATCCGCGGTCATGCCGCCTACGGTTACCTGCAGGCAGAAAAGGGGGTGCACCGTATGATTCGGATATCTCCTTTTGACACATCGAAGCGGCGCCATACATCTTTTGCCTCTGTTGACGTCATCCCCGAAGTAGTAGAAGAAGAGTTTGTCGTTAATCCCGATGATCTGAAGATAGATACTTTCCGATCCAGTGGAGCCGGAGGCCAGCATGTCAATAAAACTGACTCTGCTGTGCGTATTACCCACCTTCCCACCGGTGTAGTGGTAAGCTGTCAGAGTGACCGCTCTCAGCACAGCAATAGGCAGCAGGCCATGCGTGTTCTTCAGGCCAGGTTAGCCGAACTACATAGGCAGGAGCAGGCTGAAGAGATAAATGCAGAGCGCGGACATCAAAGGGAAATAGCCTGGGGCAGTCAGATCCGGACTTATACTTTTCATCCCTTTACCCTGGTTAAAGATCACCGTACAGGAGTGGAAGTTGGCCAGGTCGATGCTGTAATGAACGGCCTGCTCGATCCTTTCATAGAAGCATATTTAATTTGGAAAGCACGTGGGAAGATCCCGTTGAAAAAGTAGGAGATTAGATGAGAATAAAAAAACCGCAGTTTAGAAAAGGCGAGATAAAAATAGTATTAATTGACATTGTCGGGATCCTGGCCGGGGCGGTAATTCTGGCAGTGGGCATGAATATGTTTATGGTGCCAAACATGCTTGCCCCCGGTGGAGTAAGCGGTTTATCTGTTTTTCTTTACCATATTTTAGGAATGCCGGTCGGCCTGACGATAATCCTTTTTAACATTCCCCTGTTTATTGCCGGCTACCTGGTTTTAGGCCCGCGAATAATAATTCAAAGCCTTATCGGCACCCTGCTTTTTTCAATCGCCGTGGAAATCACGGCACCTCTTTTACCACCTGCCACCGATGATTTACTGCTGGCAGCGGTATACGGCGGTGTAGTAATGGGTATTGGAGTTGGCCTGGTCTTCCGTTTTCGCAGCTCGACCGGGGGCAGTGCCCTGCTTTCGCTGATCCTGGCTAAAACTTCCGGAATCAGTCCCGGCCAGGCCCTTCTTTGGAGTGACCTGGTTGTTTTATTCCTCGCCGTGTTTGTCTTCGGCAGCGAGCCTGCTATGTATGCCGCTCTTTCACTCTTCGTCAGTATAAAGGTTATTGATGCGATCCTCGAAGGGCTCGGCCTGGCTAAATCGGCAATTATCATTACCCGCTTTGGCGCCAAGATAAATGAAAAATTACTTTACGAGCTTGGCCGAGGCGTGACAAGGATTGAGGGACAGGGGGGTTATACCGGCGAGGGACGCGAGGTGCTGCTCTGCGTGGTAACTCGCCAGCAAACGGCCCACCTGAAATCAATAATCTACGATGTAGACCCCGATGCTTTCTTGATCATCGGCAATGCAACGGAGGTTCACGGCGAAGGGTTTAAAAAAATGCAGCAGCACTGAAAAACTCTTGAAAATCTTGCTGCTTAAAAACGCGGGGCCGGGGCCGGTTAAAATTTGCAAAATAAGTAAAAATAGATTAAAATATGTAGCAGGATACCGGGGAAAATTGTCGAAACCTAACACATGCCTATATTTCGTTAATTATGCACAGGAAGGTCTGACTGCATGGTCGAAGCAAAAAACATGTGCATGAAGTATGAGAAAGGCGGGCGCTATGCCCTGGAAGGTTTAAACTTTTTTATAGATCGCGGCGAATTTGCATTTTTTGTTGGATCGAGCGGGGCCGGGAAATCGACGCTTTTGAAGTTAATTATCAGGGAAATTAAGCCTACCGACGGCACTTTAAAAATTTTTGGCCGGGATGTGGCCCGTTTGCCCCGGCATCGGCTACCCTATTTGCGGCGCAATATTGGGATGGTGTTTCAGGATTTCAGGCTGATGGAAGAACGGTCGGCGTATGACAACGTTGCTTTTGCCATGGTAGTTACCGGGGCTTCCCGCAAAGATATTCGGAAACGGGTTCCACATGTTCTCGGTCTGGTAGGGCTGCAGGACAAGGCTAAGACGAGGGTTTGCGATCTCTCGGGAGGCGAGCAGCAGCGGGTTGGGTTGGCCAGGGCGATCGCCAATCGTCCGGCGATGATTATTGCCGATGAGCCGACCGGCAATCTCGATCCCGGAACAACGCTTGATATTATGAACCTGTTGCGCAGCATCAACCTGCGCGGTGCAACAGTAATTATTGCGACTCATAACCGGGAGATAGTTGACCGCTTTAAAAAGCGAGTCCTCTACCTGGATGGCGGCAAACTTGTAGGTGATGAGCAGAAGGGGATTTATACCCATGTTCATTAGTGGATTTTTTTATATTATCGCTGAAACTATTAAAGGCATTTATCGCAACCGGTGGATGTGCATTACTTCAACCGGGGTAGTTATTGTAACCCTTTTAATGCTGGGTGTATTCATGCTGGTGAATTTAAATATCAGACACATTACCGATGCGGTAAAAGAGCAGGTTGAGATTGTTGTATATATTGATGAACAGGCAGATCAGGAGACCCGTGATCAACTGGGGCTGAGGCTCTCTACGCACAGTGCGGTAAAGGAGGCACTTTACGTATCAAGTGAAGAACATATGGGCCGTCTCCAGAGGCAGTTGGGCGGCATGCTGGAAGGTTACGATACAGGCCTGGACAATCCACTGCTTGCCTCATATGAAGTGCGGACGGTTGTTCCTGAATCGGTAGTTGCTCTGGCTGAAGAATTTGAAACTTATCCCGGAGTGTCGGCGGTATTTTACGGCCAGGGTTATGTAGAAAACCTTTTTGCTGTGACCGGGGTGTTGCAACTGGTTGGATTGGCCCTAATGGCCGGTCTTTCGATTACGGCTGTATTTTTGATTTCGCATACAATCAAGCTGACTGTTATGATGCGAAAAAGGGAAATTTCAATCATGAAATATGTGGGGGCCACCAACTGGTTTATCCGCTGGCCTTTTGTTCTTGAAGGTCTGATGATGGGCTTTGTCGGAGCGGTTTTACCGCTGGCTGGTCTATATTACCTTTACCAGTTTTCTGTTGAATGGGTTACCGTCAACAACCTGGTATTTTTAACACTTTTACCAACACAGCTGGTAATTATTGAACTGGCCAAATATCTTGTTCCACTGGGTACAGGGCTTGGCATACTGGGCAGCATCTTTTCAATGGGCCGTTTTTTAAAAGTGTAAAGAGATAAAACATACAGAGAGACAAACGCTTAAGTTCAGGGAGGACAAAAATTATGTTTAGCGGGAGTAAAGCCTGGGTAACAATCCTGTTTCTTGCGCTTTTCCTGGCCGTTGCCTTTAGCTTGCCTGTTTTTGCTGTTACAATTACGAATGATGAAATTGAAGAAAAACAGCAGGAACTGGAAGAGCTTGAAAAGAAGCAGCGGGATGAAAAAAGCGCTCTTGAACAGCGCATGAACCGTGAAGCTGCTCTAAAAGATGAGCTGATGCAGCTTGAAAACCGTTTGCATGAACTGCGTGCGGAGCAGGTCCGCCTGGCCGGTGAAATTAGAAATGTAGAAAAAGAGATAGATTATGTCGAGATGGAATTAGCTGAAGCCGAGGAGCAGCTGAAGTACCAGGAAGAGTTATTGAATAAACGGCTGCGGGCGATTCAGCAGCATGGTGTGGTTTCTTACGTGGAAGTCCTCTTCGACTCAAGAAGCTTTCCTGATTTTTTAACCCGACTGCACAACCTAAGTATTATTGCCTCCAATGACCTGGTCCTTATCGAGGAAATTCAGAAAGAAAGAGATATTATCCAGGTCTGGAAAGATGAGTTGGAGGCAAAAAAGGCCAGCCTGGAAAATATGCGCCGTAATGTAGCCGCCAATGAAGCGGAAATTCAGCAGGCTGCTATTGATCGGGAAGTTATATTAGATGAACTGCAGGATGAGATTGAACTAAACCTGAAGGCAATAATTGACCTGGAAGAAGAAGCGCAGCAGCTTGACTCTTTAATCCGCCAGCTTATTGCTGAAGCGCAAAGCCAGTTTTCCGGTGTTGAAGGAGCTTTGCATTATCCAATTGAGCCTCCTACCTGGGTCAGTTCCGGATATGGGTGGCGCCGAGATCCATTCAGCGGCGCCCAGGCTTGGCACGGTGGTATCGATATGGCCCCTCATCGTGGAGCGGCAAATTATATTTTGGCTGCAGCCAATGGCAAGGTTATCTTCTCCGGCTGGAATGGCGGTTATGGCAATTGCATTATGATTGACCACGGTGGCGGTACTGTTACCCTCTATGCTCATATGAGCAGCCTGCTTGTACAGAAGGGTGAGGTTGTTGGCAAAGGGCAGCGCATTGCCCGGGCCGGAACGACCGGCTACAGTACAGGGGTCCATCTTCACTTCGAAGTCAGGGAATATAATATGCCTCCGGTTCGATACTATCCCAGCGGCAATCCGGACCACCGTTTTAACCCGGGACCCTACTTTTCAAAGGATTAAACTGGCGGCTTTGTCCGGCAGAGAGTTAAACCAAGGGGCATTAGATTTAAACCGTGAATCTAACGCCCCTTAACTGTTGCCATTTCTTGTTCTGCCTCCGACTTCCGATTTGCCTGTCGGGGAATACAGGATTGAGGTTTTATGTTATCATAGTGAGCAGGCGCCTTTTACAGGGCCTATAATTTATGATTATTGTGAGCATGACAGGAGTTGAGATTAATGGGACAGACCAATAGAAAAATGATATATATCGTTCTGGTAGTTTTCCTGCTTATTCTTGTCGGCACAAATCTGGCCAACTACTACCTGTTTGGCAGCCGGGTTGCACCGGCTGTTGAAGAGCCGACGAAGGTGATCAGGTATGAAACGAATCGAAATGCTTCTGAACCTGACGGTGCGGCAATATTATGGGAAGCTATCGAGTCGGTTACAAAAAACTACTTCTACCCGATGGAAACAGAGGCACTTATAGAAGGCGCTGTCCGGGGAATGATTGAACATATTGATGACCCCCATGTACGTTTTTACGATCCGAAAGACCTGGACGAATTTCTTATGGAGACCAGGGGTTCGTACGGGGGGATCGGTGTGCGGATTATCGAAGCCAATGGCAGTATCGTGATTTTTGAAACATTTTCCGGATCACCTGCTGAAAGGAGCGGCCTCAGCCCGGGGGATCGCCTTTTAGAGGCCGACGGTTATGAGCTGACCGGTCAGGGTATAAACTATGCTGTAGAGTT
The DNA here is from genome assembly GCA_003562605.1 of Syntrophomonadaceae bacterium. The sequence goes on from PWUG01000434.1 coordinate 8,315, forward strand.
ACTGCGGGGTCCCAGCGATACAACGGTTGATATTTTGATTCACAGACCTGGCGCTGATGAACCAATTAAGCTCAATGTTGGCCGGGCAGAGATACAGGTGTCTACCGTATTTAGTGAGATGCTGGAAGACGGCCTGGGCTATATAAAGATCAGCAGCTTTGACGGTAATACGTCTTCAGAATTCGATGAGCAATTCCGGGATATGGAGCAGCGCGGCCTTAGAAATGGGTTGATCCTCGATTTACGAAATAACCCGGGTGGACTTGTCGATCAGGCCGTGAGAATAGGGGAAGTGCTTGTCCCCGAAGGAGAAATCGTCAGGCTGGTTGGCCGGGATGGCGAGGTCAAAACAACTTATTATTCCACTGCCGTTGCACGGCCATACCCGATCGTAGTTCTAATTAATGAAGAATCGGCCAGCGCTTCCGAACTTCTCGCCGGCGCCCTGCAGGACAGGGATGCAGCTTTGCTGGTTGGCAAAACAACCTATGGGAAAGCCTCTGTCCAGCAGCTCGAACGCCTCTCTGACGGCAGTGCTATCCTGCTAACTGTGGCAAAATATTTTACTCCTTCGGGACATAACATTGATAAGCATGGGATTGAACCTGATTTTGAAATAGATATGCCGGAAATTCTTCGTTATTATCGATATTTCCATCCCGGACGCCTTGAAGAGGGTGACTTCGGACCAGAGGTGGAGATGCTGCAGCTGATGTTGGAGCAGCTTGGCTACAGGATCGAGATTACCGGTTATTTTAGCGGAGAAACCTCCCGTGTGCTATCAAGCTTCCAGATCAACGCAGGATTGGAGCGCAGCGGAGAGTTCGACGATTTAACCTGGGTTGAACTGCGTAGCGCACTCGATGTTGCATCGCGTGAGAATGACGAACAGCTTGAATACGCGATCGAGGTGATCAAAAATAGAGATCTGTTGACCACCATTACCGGAGGAAACGACTAGCCGATGCAACCTCTTCTTGAGATAGGCCAGATCTTTATGACCACCTTTATTCTGGCGTTATTTATGCCCATATTTTGGATTGTCCTATTTCTGGTCTACCTGCAATACAAACGGCAGGTTGCTATTGAAGAAAAATTGTATGGACGTGTTATCAACGGGGTTGGCAGGCAGATGCTTCTATCGGTCGGGCTTGGCTCATTGGGTGGCCTGTTTGCCAGTGCAGCTTTGATTTTTTTAGGGCTATCCCTGGAGCAGATCGGTCTTTATTTTATCTGGCCCGTGGCCCTGCTTCTACTGCTGATTAACCCTCGCTATCTATGTTTTGCTTACGCCGGTGGCATAGTAGCCGTCATGGTGTTATTCGCCCGCCATATATTTGAGCCTTTATTTCCGGCTATTGGCGAAAATATTGTTATTGAATCGCTGCTTCAAATTCACATCCCCGCTCTATTGGTTTTGATCGGCCTGCTCCACCTGATCGAAGCCCTGCTCATCTATGTCGGTGGGCACTGGGGCACCAGTCCGATCTATATAAAAAAAAGAGGCGGAGATGTGGTCGGTGCTTTCACCCTGCAGCGGTTTTGGCCTCTGCCCCTGGTGGCCCTTCTTGTTACAGTAGTTGCCCAGACCGATATTGTCGGGGTCAGCATGCCTGATTGGTGGCCAATTCTCCAGTCGACCTTGCAGCCGGGAGACGCCCAGAGCCTGCAATATATGATCATACCGGTAGCAGCCGGGCTTGGCTATGCAGATATAGCGATGTCATCGACCCCCCGGGAAAGAACTGTTTTTTCTGCCAGATGGCTTGCTGTTTACAGTATCATCCTATTAATTATCGCCGTCGGCTCCGAGTTTATGCCCCGGCTTGTTTTTCCGGGGGTTCTCTTTGCTCCTCTGGGCCACGAGTTGTTAATTCTTTTCGGGAAAAAGAAGGAAGATTCACGTCCGCCCCGTTTCCGGATGCCTGAATTGGGAGTGCCCATAATGATGGTTTTGCCTGGAACTGCAGCAGATGAAGCAGGATTAAAAGATAACGATCTGATCCTTAAGGTAAACGGTAATGAGGTCGCAGACAACCGCGACCTTGTCCATGAGATTGAAGGCAGCTATTTTATGGTTCTCCTGGAGGGGGTCCGTGAAGGTAAGCCATTTTCCTTTATCCTGAAAAAACGTTCCCGAGGGGAAACTTTGGATAAAGGCTTGTACCTTGCAAGTCTGAAATCTGATTCCACAGATGCATTTCTGCACCGCAGCGCCGAACTTGGCCTAATCCCTGTACCTGACCCTAACTCCACTGTTTACCTGGAAATCCGTAAACCGGATCCATTGGGTCGTTTCAGGCGCCTGAAAGAAAAAATACTAAAGTTGGCAGGGCACAATTTTAAAATGAGGTGAAACTGGTGTTGGCTGCGGCAGCAGCGGCTTTTATTACAGTATTTGTAGCTGAATTTGGTGATAAGTCCCAACTGGTTTGCCTGACCATGGCCTGCCGCTATCCCCCGCTTCAAGTTCTTGCCGGGGCTATGACAGCCATGGCAGTTGTTCTGGGGCTTGCTGTTGCCGTCGGCGGTTTTCTGGCCGCCACCATCCCACATACATTGATTGCGGTTGCATCAGGACTGGTGTTTATAATTATTGGCCTGCTCAGTTACCTGCGGAAGAGCGACCGGTTGGATGAATCAAACAATAAAGCAGGTTATTTTCAGACCCTGACCATGATTTTTTTTGCTGAATTAGGTGACAAAACCCAGCTGGCAGTGATGTTTCTGACAGCCAGCTTTGGCTACCCCCTGGCGATTTTTACCGGAGCTATGGTTGCAATGCTGTTCAACCACCTTCTGGCTGTTTACCTGGGCAGCCGCTTAATCTCACGGGTTAGCCCGCGTTACATCAGGTTGGGCACAGCTTTTTTATTTATAGTTATTGGCTTATTTATAATCATTTTCGAAGCAGGAATTGGCTTCTGATTATGTTATAATTAATAATGTTTACGAGTTAGCCGCTGAACGGGGGTGTTGCCGTGACAAACAGCAGTGGCTTTAAAGTAAGAGCAGATTTCAATCCTTCCGGAGATCAACCGGAAGCTATCGGAGCCCTGGTGCAAGGATTGCGCCGGGGCTACCCTTACCAGACCCTGTTGGGTGTAACAGGTTCAGGGAAAACTTATACCATTGCTCATGTAATAGAACAGGTTCAGCGCCCGACCCTGGTAATGGCTCCGAATAAAATCCTGGCGGCACAGCTTTGCAGTGAGTTCAAAGAACTGTTTCCAAACAATGCCGTCGAATATTTTATCAGCTATTACGACTATTATCAGCCGGAAGCATATCTGCCCAGCAGTGACACTTATATCGAGAAAGACTCATCGATCAACGATGAAATTGATAAGCTGCGTCATTCAGCGACCGCTGCAGTCCTGGAGCGGCCTGATGTGATCATTGTTGCCTCGGTTTCCTGTATTTACGGGCTCGGTTCCCCAACGGAGTACATGGATCAGGTGCTTTCATTGCGTCAGGGGGCCAGGATGAGCCGTGATGAAATCATCAGCCGACTTGTTGATATTCACTACCAGCGCAACGAAATTGATTTCCACAGGGGGACGTTCAGAGTCAGGGGAGATATCCTGGAAATAATACCGGCTTCTTTTTCTGAGGAAGCCCTGAGGGTGGAACTTTTTGGTGATGAGATTGAACGACTGCGTGAAATTGACTTGGTCAGCGGAAAAGTCATCGGTGATCGTACACATGTGGCGATCTTTCCGGCAACCCACTATGTAACTGCGCCAGATCAACTTCAGCAGGCAGTTTCAGCTATCGAGAAAGAACTGCAGGAACAGCTGGCTTATTTCAAAAAAGAGAATAAACTACTCGAGGCTCAGCGGCTCGAGCAAAGAGTTAATTTTGACCTGGAGATGATGCAGGAAATAGGGTTTTGCAGTGGTATCGAGAACTATTCCCGCCACCTGGATGGTCGCCCTGCCGGCAGCCGCCCTGCAACACTACTTGACTATTTTCCGGAAGATATGCTGGTTGTCATCGA
>PWUG01000349.1 GCA_003562605.1 Syntrophomonadaceae bacterium
TCTCCTCCAAATTGAACAAAGATAAGCCGCTTTGAACCAACCGGCCTGCTCCGGGCGCTTTACTCTAAATTCCATATTAAAACGCTATTTCCTGCCTCGCAAAAATAACCCGGGACGGAGAACCGGGGATGGGCCGTATTAAAGGACCTAACGAAAGATCCGCGGGTTAATGCGGATGATTCTATCATCTCCGGGGCCGGGCTTGTCATCATTCTTATTTTACCTTAATCGCAGAATTGGGACAATAAACCAGGCTTAAAACCCGTTGATATATTGGCTGCCCCCGGGCGGGATTGTTTGACTTGTCCAGATCTTGGTGGTATTATGTCAATGTGCAAAACTGCCAGGCGCCCGTGGTGAAAGGGATATCACGCAGGCCTCCGGAGCCTGAAGTCGGGGTTCGAATCCCTGCGGGCGCACCAGATTAAGGAGCAACCTGCTTTAAGGTTGCTTATTTTTTATTGCAAAAAGGAGCGCTGACGCGATGCCAAAAGTAAAGTTTATCCCCCAGAATAAAGAAATTGACATTGAAGCAGGAACAAATTTGCTAAAAGTGGCTGACCAGGCCGGCCTATATATCGAAGGTGACTGCGCGGGCAGGGGCACCTGCGGTAAATGCCGGGTAAAAATTACCGGGGATGATAATGACAGCCCTACAACTGCTGAAAGCAAGCACCTTTCATCAACGGAACTGGCAGACGGCTGGGCGCTGGCCTGCCAGAGAACTGTTGACCAAGATATTGTCGTCGAAGTGCCGGTACAAAAAGATGCCCACCTGCGTAAAACAACTTTGGCCGGAGGTGTGGAAGAACTGACAGCAGAGCCAATGGTCGAAAAGGTAGCCGTCAAGCTGAGCCGCCCTGCTGTTAAAGACCAGACAGCTGATTTAGAACGTCTGCTTGATCAACTGGAACGCCCCGGGCTGACCGTCGAGCTTCGTGAGCTTTCCGGGCTCCCCTCATTACTGAGAAAAAACTCCTATTCCGTTACTGCCGCTATTGCCGGCAGTAAAATTATCTCAATCGAACCCGGCAATACCTCTGACCAGATCTACGGAGTTGCTTTTGATATCGGGACAACCACAATTATGGGTTCGCTGCTTGACTTAAGAACCGCGTCAGTAATTGCTGTGGCGGCGACAACCAATCCACAGAACGCTTATGGAGCCGATGTTATTTCCCGGATTACCCATGCTTCGGAAGGGAAAGAGAACTTAAAGCAGCTTCAGGGCAAGGTAATCGAAGCAGCAAACAGGATTATTAAAGATCTTCTGAAACAAACCAGAGTGGCCCGGGATCGCGTTTACGAATTTGTCGCTGTCGGCAACACAACCATGAGCCATCTCTTCATGGGAATTGATCCTACCTACCTGGCCCCCGCTCCTTTTATTCCCGCTTACAGCCGGGCCCTTGAAGTAGAAGCGGCAGAACTGGGTTTAAAAATAAGTCCTTCCGGAAGGGTAACATTCCTGCCCAATATAGCAGGATATGTAGGCTCAGATACTGTAGGCGTCATCCTTGCCACCGATATGGACCAGCGTAAAGACAATTGCGCCGCAATTGATATCGGGACCAACGGTGAGCTGGTCGTGACAGCCAACGGCAAGCTGATGGCCTGCTCAACAGCAGCAGGGCCCGCCTTTGAAGGAGCCCAGATCAAACATGGAATGCGGGCAGCCGCCGGGGCAATTGAAGCTTGCGATTATGTAGATGGTGAAATTAAACTGGGTACGATCGATGACGTCGCTGCCTGTGGAATTTGTGGTTCGGGTCTGATCGATGCCGCCGCTGCTTTACTTGACGCCGGTTTGATCGAACCGAGCGGGCGCTTTGTTAACCCTGAGGATACTCCGGAAAAAATACCTGGCAGATTAAAAGACAGATTGCGCCGTGGCAAAGGCGGTTTTGAGTTTATCCTTGTACCAGCAAAAGATTCCGATACCGGTGAAGACATTGTCCTGACCCAGGGTGACCTGCGTGAGCTGCAGCTGGCTAAAGGCGCAATTTATGCCGGCCTGATGATCCTGCTTAAAGAAGCGGGAATAAGCGCAGTTGATCTTGACCAAATATTGCTTGCCGGCGCCTTCGGCAACTATGTGCGCAAAGAAAGCGCCCTGACCATTGGCCTGCTGCCTCAACTTCCGCCGGAAAAAATTATTGCTGTTGGCAATGCCGCAGGCGATGGCTCAAAAATGGCCCTGGCTTCAAAAACCATGCGGGAAAGAGCGTTAGCCCTGCCCGAAAAGGTTGAGCATCTGGAACTGTCAACCCGCCCCGATTTTCAGGATATTTTTATCGATGCCATGGCTTTTCAAAATATTGAATAGCACCATATTTTACCGATATCCTGAACCTGGGCAGGAAACCACAAGATCATGTAGAAATATTTATAGGTTAGCGGGCATGGCACACCATGTCCCAGCAAATTTGAGTTTTTATCAAGCCGGGAGGTATAAACATGTTCACAGCCAAGGAAATTATGAGTTCACCTGCAGTAAGTATCAAAGAAGATCAAACCGTCAAAGAAGCTCTTGACGTCCTTGCCGAACGCAATTTCAGCGGTCTTATAGTTGTTGATAAAGATGATAAAGTTGTCGGTGTTATTTCCGATACCGATATTATTCGCTACTCCCAACGAAAGAGTGTAGTACCGCAATCCAGCTTTTCATTTTGGACTTCACCATACACCGAAATAGACGATATAGCGAGCATACGTGAAGGTTTCGAAATGCTGCACAGAACCCTGATAAACCAGGTAATGACCAAGAAAGTCTATACTGTTAAAAAAGATACACCTGCTACAGATGTGGCAAAACTGATGAACCGCCGAAATATTAACCGGGTTCCTGTAATTGACGATGACGGAAAACTGGCTGGTATTATAACCAGATCCGATGTGGTACAGTGTTTGGCTAATTTTTAGAAGCCGGACTTGAGAGGTAAGAAGTGGGAAAAAAATCGGGGCATGATCTTGAAACAGGCGGTTTCGAAAACCGCCTGTTTAAACTAAAATTACTCGGCGGGATTTGGGCCGGCAAAAAACTGATGGTTTTAACCAGAATCCTGGGACGAGGCGGGACGACTCTCCCCGGACGGATGGCACTGAAAATATTGCCACAGTTATCATCAGCATTAATAGAACGGTTAGCTGATTCCAGCATCATCGTAACCGGCACCAACGGAAAAACGACAACCTCCGCTTTAATAACCGGCATCCTGAAGGACGCCGGCTTTCGCTGTATCCACAACCAATCTGGTTCAAATATGTCCTGGGGGGTAGCCTCAGCCCTGATCGGGTCCGCTTCATGGTCAGGAAGTATAGACGCAGATTTTGCCGTCATGGAAGTTGACGAGGGCGCTTTTCCCGGGGTTACAAAAGAGATTCGACCCGGGGGTATAGTTCTAACGAACATCTTCAGAGACCAATTGGACCGTTACGGAGAAGTTGATCACGTTCGGGACTCCATAAGGCGCGGACTGGAATTGCAACCTGAAGACGGTTTTGAGGTAATTAACGCAGACGATCCTTCTCTGGCAAGCATCAAAAGCATTAACGGGAAAAAAAGATGGACTTACGGCCTGGAACTGGATCTTCCTGCCGACACATTCCAGAATACCGGGCGGGACATCAAAAGTTGTCCGGTCTGTAACGAAAAGCTGGAATATACAAAAATCTACTTCGCCCACCTCGGGCATTACCACTGCCAGGCCTGCAGCTATAAGCGGCCTGAACCCGATGTCAGACTGATCGGACAAATATCAGGACCTGAAGGTGTAACCGTCCTGAAAATAAGCTTGCCTGAGTCTGAGTTCGAAGTGAAATATTCTCTGCCGGGCACCTATAATTTGTATAACGTTTTAGCTGCCGTAACCTGTGCAAGGGCGCTGGAAATCCCGGATACTATAGTGGCAAAGGCCCTGGAATCAGCAGTTCCTTCCTTTGGAAGGATGGAACTTTTCGAAATTGAAGACAAAACAATGATTATGGCCCTGATAAAAAATCCGGTCGGAGCAAACGAGGTATTGAGAACAATCCTGGCACAAACAGGCAAGATTGGCCTACTGGTGGCAATAAATGACAAAATTGCCGACGGCACCGATGTTTCCTGGCTGTGGGATGTCGATTTTGAACAACTCTCCACGATAAAAGAGAAGCTGTCAACCGTGACGGTATCGGGTCTACGTGCCTGGGACATGGCCGTCCGTTTAAAATATGCCGGCCTCGATCCGGGACAGGTACAGGTTGAGGAAGATACGGCCAGGGCCATTAACAGCTCCCTGGAGCAAACCCCTCCCGGGGGCAGGCTTTTTATACTGCCAACTTATACAGCAATGCTGGAAATGCGGCGCACTTTAAATAAGTTAGGCCTGGCTAAACCTTACTGGGAGGATTAAGATGGCTGAAATAAAAATTTATCATCTCTATCCCGGACATTTAAACTTATACGGAGATCGGGGCAACATGCTGGCGCTTTGCCGTCGGGCTAACTGGCGCGGCATCGATGTCGAAATAATCCCCGTGGAACCCGGGGATAAGATTAATTTTTCCCGATGTGATCTGCTCTTTATGGGTGGCGGTCAGGACAGCGATCAGAAACTTATAGCTGAAGATTTGAAGGGGCGCAGTCAGGACATGCGCCGGGCAGTTGAAGAAGGCATGGTTATATTTGCTGTTTGCGGCTCATACCAGCTGCTTGGCCTCTACTACACGACTAACAGGGGCGAGAAGATCGGGGGCCTGGAGATTGTCGATCTGTATACAGAGGCCGGGCAGAAAAGGCTGATCGGCAATGCAGTGATCAAATGCTCTTTATGGGATCCTGCCCGGACACTCGTCGGCTTTGAAAACCACGCGGGTAAAACATATCTTGGTTCTTCCCTGCAGCCCCTGGGCACGGTTATTACCGGTTATGGCAACAACGGCACCGACAAAACAGAAGGCGCCGTTTACAAAAATTTAATCGGTACCTACCTTCACGGATCACTGTTGCCGAAAAATCCCTGGCTGGCAGATTACCTGCTGCAAAGGGCCCTTGACTACCGGGACCAGGATTACCATTTTACAGATCTCGATGACAAATTAGAGCAGCAGGCTCACGATGCCGCCATCAGGCTGGCCGGATCCCGCAGGTACAAAAGAATGGCAACCCGGGTTTAAGTCCGGACTGCCCATTTGTAAACCATACCTACCTCGGATGGATTACTCCAGTTTATATTCAATGTCAGCCTGTTCATAAAGCAACTGGATCAGTTCACTGATCACTACCGGTATTTCATCTGCAACCATTGCTTCTATAACCTGCTCACTTACGTCTTCATAGAGAGCTTTTTCTTCTTCCGTTTTACCAAGCACCTCGATAATATGAAAGCCAAAGTTGGTTCCGACCGGGCCGCTCAGCTCGCCAATTTCAAGAGAAAATGCAGCTTCCTCGAATTCAGGCACCATCATTCCCCGGCCGAAGAAACCAAGGTAACCGCCTTCATCTTTGTTGGATAGATCCATCGAGTATTCCCCGGCCAGTTCGGTAAATTCTGCCCCACCTTCAAGCAAGGCTATGATTTCATCTGCTTCAGCTTCGGTTTCAACCAGGATATGCCTCGCCTCTACTTCTTCAGGCAAGTCAAACAGGTGACCACGTTCCTCAAAATATTTTCTTGCCTCTTCTTCCGATGTATCGATGCGCAGCATAGCTACTTCACGGATCAGTAGATTGAGGCGGGTATCTTCCCTGAAAGCATCATAAGTGATCCCGTAATACTCGAGTACCTCTTCAAACTCCTCATCCCGGCCCTGAAAATTTTCATCAATTATGGACCTGATTTCTTCATTCAATTCTTCATCACTTACCGCAAGGCCTTCTCTCGCTGCCTCCTGGGCAATTAGCTGCCTGGTAATAAGTTGATCGAGCACTTCCTGCCCACCCTGGGCATACATTGCTTCAAAGAGTTCATCTCTGGTAATTGACTCTCCGTTAACCATGGCTGCTACCCGGCCCTGCTGTTGCGGCGAATCCTGAATGAGCACTATCGCCATAATTATTACTGCCACGGTCAAAACAGCAATCACGCTTAACAGGAATTGCGGTTTCAGCAACCCCTGTAAGTGTTCATTTACAGTCCGCGTTTCTTTTTCCAAAACCTTCACCCCACTTTTTATATTATTTATGGAATAATCTTGTTCATCGGGAATTCAAGGATGCCTTCTGCACCGGCATCCTGCAGTTCACAAATCAGTGTGCGCACTTTTTTTTCATCAACTACACTTTCCACGGCCACCCATTCATCGGCGCACAGGTTGGAAATGGTCGGTTTACGCAGCGCAGGCAGTAAATCGATTACTTTCTCCAGGTTGCTGCTGTGCACGTTCATTTTCAGCATAACTTTCTGCTCCGCCAGCAGGGCACCTTTTAAAAGTGTTATCATCCGATCGACTTTTTTTCTCTTCCAGGGATCATTGTAGCTCTTATGGTTCATAATCACCCGCGGTGTAGAGACTAAGATTGTCTCAATTACACGCAGCTGGTTTGCTTTCAGAGAACGTCCTGTTTCAGTCAGTTCCGCAATGGCATCTGCCAGCAAAGGTGGTTTGACTTCCGTTGCACCCCAGGAGAATGAAACCTGGGCATTTACTCCTTTTTCTTTCAAATAACGTTTTGTGCTTTCGACCAGTTCGGTAGCAATACGCTTTCCTTCCAGGTCTTTCACTTTTTCTATATCGGAATCGAGGGGTACGGCCAGCACCAGGCGGACCGGCCGCAGGCCGCGTTTTGAATAATGCAGATCTGCCAGCTCCGTAACATCGGCCGCCGTTTCATTAATCCAATCTTTGCCGGTCAGGCCGACATCCAATACCTGGTCTTCGACATATTTCGGTATTTCCTGGGCCCGCATTAAAACACAATCAATTTCTTCGTCATCAATATAGGGGTAATATGAGCGTTCACCTATCTGGATATTGTAGCCGGCTTTTTTGAAAATTTCCAGGGTCGTACTTTGCAAACTGCCGGCCGGCAGACCCAGTTTCAACTTATTCATGATATTCGCTCCTTTTTGTCTATAAGTAGTAATAAGGTAGCACGTAGGTTTTCTGCTGTCAATTCTACAATGCCGCTTACCTGGACTCTTTATAGTTATTAAAGCTCCTGTCGACGGAACACTGTGCTAAATTTGAATTCATAACGATTCTGCTTATTATTGATGGAAGAACGCTTGATGAAAATTTGTAAAACTTAACTAAGTCCTTGGGACGGGCAGGATAACGGGGGTGATAGCAAGAATTGATTTCAGCAGTTTACTTCATGAGGAGGAAGTTGGATGAGTCAGAGTGAAATGAGCCGGGCTAAGCGCCACCTGGAGACAACCCGAAAAATGAAAGAGATGCTGCCGCGCTTTTTTATGCGCATGATGGAGCGAATGTTCAGCAACGAACCCCTGGCATGGTGCATGGTCGGAGTACCCCCTGAGCTGCTTAAAGCATTCGATCTGCTGTTCGAATGGCCGGAGAACTTCGGCACGATGTGTGCCAGCAGGCTGGTTGCCCCTCACTTTATTGAGGTTGCCGAGGGTGACGGTTATTCGCAGGAACTCTGTTCATATGTCACCAACACCATGGGCTACTGCAAACTATTTAAAGAAACCGGTGAAGCACCCGAAGAATCACCGCTTCCCGGAGGCATGGGCACTCCGGCCATGCTGCTCGGTTCAGGTTTTATATGTGAGCCCCGCTGGAAGTGGTTCCAATCAATAGCAACACGTTTTTTCGATGTCCCCGTGTACAGCAGCGATCCCCTGGCGCCGCCCTGGGACATTGACCCGCGTGATCCCCGCATTGAAAATCATTACCTTACTTTACTCCGGGAAGACCTGGCCGGTCAGATTGCTTTTATGGAAAAACAGACCGGGAAAAAGCTTGACCTCGATCGGCTGCGTGAGATACTGGCTCTGTCGCATGAAGCCCTGGGATACTGGCGCGACACCCTGGCCCTCCGAAAAGCAATCCCCTGCCCGATGGGCTCAACCGACTACTTCCATTCGATAATCCCCCAGATGTACCTGGTCGGCGATCAGGAGGCAGTTGATTTTTACAGGGAAATGTATGAAGAAGTTAAAGACCGTGTTGATCGCAAGGTGGGCATAGTGGAAGAAGAGAAATACCGCCTGATCTGGTTCGGCCTGCCGCCATGGTTTAACATGGGCATATTTAATTACCTTGAATCGCTGGGAGCTGTTTTTGCCTACGAGTCAACTTATAATGTCGGGGATTATTTTGAAGTTGATTTAAGTGATCCTCTCGAAGCAATTGTCAAACGAACCTGGCAAAGAGCGGTCAAAATGCATGATTACGGGTCGGAGACAATGCCTGAGATCTGTAATCCGGCAGTATTTGGCGGCTTTTCCGGCAGCAGTCTGCTCGAAGAACTGGTCGAGGATTACAGCCTTAACGGTGCAGTTATGCACCTGACCCGTTCCTGCAGGGCAGTATCGTTCGGGGAAGTACACACCAGGAACAGGCTGGCCAGGCTGGGCGTCCCATCTTTGATCTTTGAAAGCGACATGGCTGACCCACGTCTATGGTCGGATGCTCAGATCAAAACCAGGCTGCACGCTTTTCTGGAAACAATAGATAAAACCGGTAAGGGAGGTAACATCATTGATTTCCAAGGATAGCAATACAGCACTATTAAAAAGCGCTGCAGAACAAAGCGAAGAACAGATACGCCGGATCAAAGCAGAAAGCGGCAAGCCTGTAATCGGCTACCTGTGCTGTTTTGCCCCGCCGGAAATAATCAGCGCTGCCGGCGCTATACCCTACCGTATCACCGGGAGGCCAGGGGAAGATACCTCTGCATCCGATGCCTATGTTGAGCCTTACGGCTGCACCTACGTGCGTAATATCCTTGCCCGCGCCGTCAAAGGTAAGCTCGACTTCCTCGATGGCCTGATCATTTCTCACAGTTGTGATATGGTCCAGCGGCTTTACGGCATCTGGACATACTATCATCCCCTGCCATATTCCTACATGTTTAATGTCCCTCATCAGGTCAGCCCCTGGGGGCAGAGTTTTTTTAAACGTGAGCTTGGCTTCTTCAAAGAAAGCCTTGAAAAATACACAGGCAACAAGGTGACTCCCGAAACCCTGAAGGATACAATAACCTGCTATAACCGGAACCGCTTCCTGGTCCGGGAGCTCTACCAACTTCGCAGGGAACCCAAACCCCGGATCGAAGGCAGCGAAATGCTTGACCTTCTTATCTACGGCGGCACTCTGCCTGCCCCTGATTTTTCAGTTTTGCTGGAAGAAACGCTGGGCCAGGCCAGGCAGCGCAAGGTACATGGTAAGAAAAAACCCCGTATTCTGGTCTGGGGCAGTATTATGGATAACCCAGCCTTATTCAAAATGATTGAGGAAGCCGGGGCCACAGTAGTCGCTGACGATACTTGTATAGGCTTTAGGGTCTGGGAAAAAGATGTCCCTGTTACCGATGACCCTTATGAAGGATTAACCCGGCACTATTTTATAGACTTTCAGTGTCCCCGCACCGACCGCGGCCCCGGTACCGGCCGATTCGACTACCTGCTTAAAAGAGCCCGTGAATATGATGTCGATGGCGTGGTCGGCTACTGCATCTCTTTTTGCGACCCGCATAAGTTTGATTATCCCGACCTGCGGGATTACCTGAAAAAGGAAGGGTTACCGCTGCACCTGATTGACGACAACTACAGTTTCGAACCTGCCGGTTCAATTAAAACCAGGCTGCAGGCTTTTATCGAAATGCTCTAAGAGCAGAAATCAGAGATCAGCTGAATCCGGCAATAATAGCATGAGAGGATAATATTTAACCTGAACAAGTGATCGGTTTACTTTTTCAGGATCTGTAATTAAAGAAAAAAAACGAAAAAAAATAAATCTTGTGCCGCCAGCCTATATATGAGAAAATAATAACATTCATTTTTTACAGTATCTATCGCAGCAAAGGTGTGTGATCGCAATGTCATTAATTATTCAGAAGTACGGCGGCACTTCGGTGGAAACTACAGACCATATACGCCGTGTTGCGATGGGTATAGCTTCAACCAAAATCATGGGCAATCGGGTTGCTGTAGTTGTTTCAGCAATGGGCATGCAGACCGACCATCTCTTATCCCTTGCCGCCGAGATAACTAACAGCCCTCCAGGGCGTGAACAGGATGCTCTCGTAGCTACAGGCGAACAGGTTTGCGCCGCCTTAATGGCTATCACCCTGGAAAGTCTTGGCCACAGGGCAAAATCGCTGATGGGACTGCAGCTTCCATTAATTACAGACCACAACCATACCAAAGCCCGCATACTTGATCTGCAGACTGAAAAAATAGAGCAAATTTTAGATGAAGGCGCAATACCTGTTGTTGCCGGCTTCCAGGGGGTAACAGAAGACGGAAGCATCAGTACCCTGGGACGGGGTGGTTCAGATACAACTGCTGTCGCCCTGGCTGCAGCATTAAAAGCCGACTGCTGCGAAATTTATACTGATGTCGACGGGGTATACACTGCCGACCCTATTATCTGCCCCCGGGCCCGCCACCTAAAGAAAATCTCCTACCAGGAGATGCTTGAACTGGCCGGTTTGGGAGCAAAGGTGCTCCATTCGCGGTCGGTGGAACTGGCCCAAAAATACCAGGTTCCCCTTGTAGTTAAATCTTCTTTTGGGGGAGAGAAGCATACCTGGATCGTCAACGAGGAGGACGTTATGGAAAACTCAATCATTAAAGGTGTTACCCTTGAAAGAGATGTATCGAAGATATCATTAATTCGCGTCCCCGATCGACCGGGCATCGCATATAAAATTTTATCTCCACTCGCCGATGCGGCTATTAACGTCGATATGATTATCCAGAATGCAAGCATTGACGGCTATACTGACTTTACTTTCACCATCCCGACAATTGAACTGGAGAAAGCTAAAGAATTGGTGGGTAAGGTAGCCAGGGATATGGATGCCCTGGAGATGCTTGCCGCAAACAACATTGTTAAAGTCTCCGCAGTTGGTATCGGCATTAAAACAAACCCCGGCGTCGCGGCACGCATGTTCAAGTCCCTGTCGGCAGAAAACATCAACATCGAAATGATCAGCACCTCTGAATATCGTATTTCCTGTGTAATAGAAGAAAAATATGGTGAACTTGCAGTAAGAGCGGTTCACAAAGCTTTTGGACTGGACGAAACGAAGCAGGCCGCAACCGGAAATCAGTAAATCTGACTGTCAGGATTTCGGGCATATGGTCATTAGATTTTAAGATAAAGGGTGAACCCTGATGTCTAATAACAGAGGTTTCTTACGCTTGTGGAATGGATTCTGGCAAATCGCCGACCCCAAAATATGGATTGCTTCGACCATACCGATGGCTGTGGGCGGTGCTGTTGCGTATGCTCACATTGGCAGTTTTAGCTGGACCTGGTTCCTGGTCGGAGCGGGAGCAATCTACCTGCTGGAAATTGGTAAAAATGCCATCAACGAATATGTCGATTACCTCAGCGGGGTAGATCAATTTGTCACTCCCGACAAACGAACCCCTTTCAGCGGTGGTAAAAAAACAATTATTGACGGGAAATTGTCTCTTAATGAAAACCTGATTATCGGTATTATAACCGTCTGTGCCGGGTGCTTACTCGGCCTGATTGTTGTTTTTAGCCGTGAGTTTAATGTTATCTGGTTCGGTTTGGCCGGTGTATTCTTTGCCCTTTTCTACAGCCTGCCTCCTTTAAAATTTGCCTACCGCGGTTTGGGAGAACCGGTAGTTGGGTTTACTTTCGGGCCGCTGATCACAGTAGGAACCTATCTGGTGCAGACCCACACTATTAGTATTGAAGTGATTCTCACCTCTCTTCCCTTAGGCTTCATTATTGCAAATGTGCTCTGGATTAACCAGTACCCCGACTACGAAGCCGATTTAAAGGGTGGAAAAATGAACGGTGTTGTCCGACTCGGTAAGAAAAAAGGGGTTAACGTATACGCCCTTCTTTTTGGCCTCGCCTATATCTCCCTCCTGTTTTTGGCTGTCTTTACCTTAAACATTTTCTGGCTTCTGCCTTTTGTCGGCCTGCCCCTGGCGTTTAGAGCTGTTTTAGTAGCCCGCAGGTATTTTGACAATATACCTCAACTGTTAGAAGCAAATATTAAAACTATCCAGGTTTACCAGCTTACCGGTCTGACCATGGTCGCTGCTGCTCTGCTTACCCGGCTATTCAATTAATACCCCTTTTAAACTGGCATCATACTTGCATATAAAA